>NZ_JBFRCY010000796.1:0-1999 GCF_052113305.1 Terriglobus sp. YAF25 | reverse complement strand
CTCTTCTTCCAGAGTGCTACCGCACTCGCGGGATCGAGAGCATAGCCACGAACGCCTTCACTGATGGCGCTGATGACTACGTCATCGGCAACGATGTGGCCTACGTGGCAGTTCTCGCAGTACTGACCGCCGACCTCGTCGCTGCCGGCGACCACAGCTGCCCAGACAGACGTTGAGGAGCCCTGCGGAATGGTCTTGAACTCGAAGCCGCTCWTGCCTTCGTTGGCGAGCTGCTCATTGATCGCGTCAACCATCTTTTCGATGGCTCCGGGATCCATGTGACGCGCCAGCTCAGTCATGATTCCGCCAGGATGCACCGCGGCCGCTCGTACGCCGCGTCCGCGATGGCGGCGGTCGAACTCCATAGCGAACAGAATGTTCGCCGTCTTCGAACGTCCATAGGCAACGAAGGGTTCATACGGCGTGGTCTCGAAGTTAGGATCGTTCAAATCGATATTGGAGAAACGATGACCGGAGGAGGCAAGGTTCACCAAACGGCCTCCATCCTTGATGAGCGATGCAATGCGGTTGATGAAGACAAAGTGGCCAAGATGGTTGGTGCCGAACTGTGTCTCGAATCCGTCTTCGGTTTTGCTCAAGGGAGTTGCCATTACGCCTGCGTTCGCGATGATCACATCGAAAGGCTTGCCTGCGGCGACCAGCTTATCCGCGGCTGCACGGACGCTCTTAAGGCTGGCAAGGTCCAGCTCAATCAACTCAAAGCTACCGCCGCCGGCCTCAGCCGCTTTGGTGACCTCTGCGGTGGCACGCTTCGCCTTTTGCAGGTCACGCGCGGCTCCGACGACATCCGCTCCATGCGCCGCGAGAGCGCGAGCCGTTTCGACACCAAGTCCAGCGGAGACGCCGGTGACAAGAATCCGTTTGCCCTTCAGGTTGATACCGGCGAGAACCTCATCGGTGGTGGTTGTGTATCCAAACTGTGCTGCCATATTGCTTCCTCCGCATAGAACCTTTTGACCCGGAATGCCCCGGAGAGTAAAACGGAGAGTGTCTCCGCTCGGAAGATAGGATTACCGGAGACTCTCTCCGGTTACAAAAAATGATGGCCAGAAAATCCTCACCTCCTGTTGCCCGTAAACCGCGCGCCGATGCACTGCGGAATCGCGAGCGAATTCTTGCAGTTGCGAAGAAGGCGTTTACGCGCAGCGGGGCCAATGCCAGTCTGGATGAGATTGCCAAGCAAGCTGAAGTGGGGCCGGGGACGCTCTATCGTCACTTTCCGACTCGTGATGATCTGTTGGCCGCGGTCTACCGTTCGGAAGTGGAAAAGCTGGGTGAGGCACAAGCTCGGTTCTCGGCATCGATGCGGCCAATCGACGCGCTGCGGGAGTGGCTGCTGCTCTTTGTCGATTACATCGCGGCAAAGAAGATCATTGCGCCCGCTCTTGAAACAATTGTCGGAGGGCCGTCGCGGCTCTATGAAAACACGACAGGTGTTTTAACGGGAGCGATCAACACGCTGGTCCAGCGGGCCGTAGAGAGCGGCGATGTATTACCGAATACGGATCCTATGGATCTGCTCCGTGCAGTCTACGGAGTGAGCAGCGTGGCTCCGGACGTGGACTGGACGGCGAGCGCCAGGCGCATGGTGGACATTCTTATTCGCGGTGTGCGGCCCTAGAGCATTTCTCCTAAAGGTGTAGAGCGAAGCTTTGACTGTTTGCGCTGTTTCCTTCGAAGAAAACGGCATTCGCAGATTTATCCAACGCTACGGTATTAGGAGAATTGCTCCAGATCATCGATTTACAACAAAAATCAGGCCCACAAATTTCAATGGCAGGAAAACTATTTGCCGTAATTACGATAAATATCGTTGACATACGATAATCGTCGTACTAGTCTTCTGGCTATGAAGAAGAATGCTCTACTGCCGTTGCCCACAGAGGCCGAGCTCGAGATTCTGAATGTTCTCTGGAACGCCGGTCCTTCTACAGTTCGTGAAGTCCATGCTGCTCTTGGGCGTGATACCGGCTACACC
>NZ_JBFRCY010000795.1:0-3071 GCF_052113305.1 Terriglobus sp. YAF25 | reverse complement strand
ATAGAGCTCCGGAGCGATACGGAGATAGAGATCCAGGTCCAGCGCATTGTGATGCGTCTGGAACGGGCGTGCCGCCGCTCCGCCCGCGATGGACTGCATCATCGGGGTCTCCACCTCAATGTATCCACGCGAATCGAAGTAGTTGCGAATGGCGCGCAGCACCTTGGCGCGCTTGAAGAAAACCTCACGCGAGGGAGCGCGCAGGCGCTGGCCTTGCTGAGGCGCGCCTCCTTCTTCGGCCGGAGCTAGTTCCTCGAAGTCTCCCGTATCGGTGAAGAGGTCGAGGTAGCGGCGGCGATAGCGAGTCTCGATTTCGGCCAGGCCGGAGAACTTGTCAGGCAACGGCAGCAGAGCCTTGGTGAGAAAGCTGAGCGACTCGACGTGAATGGTGAGCTCGCCGGTGCGGGTGCGGAAGATGTAACCCTGCACGCCGATGTGATCGCCGAGATCGAGAAGCTTGTACAGAGAAAACTGGTCTTCGCTGACCGCGTCCTTGCGGACGTAGATCTGCAGGCGCTCGCCATTCTGCTGCAGTGTCGCAAAGCCGGTCTTTCCCTGCAGGCGAATGGCCATGATGCGCCCCGCGATGGCGACCGGCGGCTTCTGCGCTTCGAGATCTTCAGTGGAGAGCGCGCTGAACTTCACCCGTGCCTCCGGGATGGTCAGCGTCACCGGATAGGTGTTGGGATAGAGCGGCTGGCCGAGCTCGCTGATCTTCTTCAGCGTCTCGATGCGTTCGCCATACAGCTTTTCTTCAAACTCTGATTCGAACAAAAGGAATACTCGCTTCTCAAAAAGGACTTGAAAACTCAAGTATATCCGCCAATATTTCGAGGAAAATGCCTCCGCTAGGCGGCAAAGGGGAACCGCAGTATGCGGTTCCCCTGGGGGAGGACTGCTGGTTGGGAACATTGGCAGAACGTGCCAGATTCGTGCCGCCAACAATCGCAAGGACCAATACCTAAAGGGAAAGTTGCGTTTCCGTGCGGAATTTTTTCCGTGGTGGTGTAATAGGACACGCAATGAGCGAGGAAAATCGCACCCCCGGCAAGCCGAAAGGCGTCCTTGGCGACCTGGTCAAAGCAGAGTCCTTCATCCAGTTGGCCTTTGCGCTGCCGATCGGGTGTCTGGTGGGCTGGCTGCTCGGCCATTGGATCGACACCAAGCTGGGGACGCACTGGATTGGGGTCGTCGGCATCCTGGTGGGTGCAGCCGGCGGATTCATCCAGATCTATACCATCGCCTCGCGCTACATGAAGAGGAACAATTGAACCTGCCGGACGCTGCCAGTTACACCGACGACGACTTTCGCCGCCTGATCCTGCGCGCCATGAAGCTCGCTACCATCCTGGCATTGGTGGGCGCCACAGGCGTTTGGCTCAAGTGGGGATGGCGATCTGCCATTCTGCTGCTGGTCGGCGCGGTGATCAGCACCAGCGGTCTGTGGGAGTGGCTCCGGCTCATGACGGCCGTCATGGTCCGCATGGATGCCAGTGAAACGGTGAAGAAAGGGCGGTCACTTGGTTTGGTTCTGGCGGGCTTTTTCATACGCCTGGGGCTCACTTTAGTGGCCCTGTATGTTAGCCTTAAGTTTCTGGATGGTTCGGTTTACGCGCTGGCGGCCGGCCTCGGCCTGGGCGTTTTCGCTCTAGCGTTCGAGGGGGCAAAGTTGGCCCGCGTCTGGACCGTCTAGGAAGTCCTTCAGACAGGTTATTTGCCCCAAGATATGCCTCACCAGTTGCTGTTTACCGAGTTTCTGAGGCTATGAGAAGTTCACTGGCTATCTGACCGCGATCTTCCTGTTCATACTACTGGCGAACCTGATGGGCCTGGTCCCCGGGCTCGAGTCGCCGACCGCTGATGTAGTGGTGCCGCTGGGGCTGGCGATTCTGACCTTCTTCTACTACCACTGGCATGGCATCAAGGCCAACGGTTTCGGATACATCAAGCAGTTCCTGGGACCGGTCTGGTGGCTGGCCCCCCTGATGTTCCTGATCGAGGTGGTTTCGCACGTCGCCCGCGTGCTCTCGCTCACCGTTCGTCTCTTCGCGAACATGTTCGCCGGCGACCTGCTGACAATGGCCTTTTTCTCGCTGGTGCCTATCGGTATCCCGCTGGTCTTCCTCGGCCTGCACCTTGGCGTCGCCGTGATTCAGGCATACGTCTTCATGTTGCTGGCCACGATTTACCTCAGCCTCGCGGTCTCACACGAGCACTAGACCTCGGCTGAACGACAAGTTTGACGCATGCGGTACCGGCTTCCACCGCATGCGGAGCATCACCGCCATGAGCGTGAGGGGGTCAGCACGGTGAACCTCAACCACCCACTGATGACGGAATTCCGGAAGCCCGGAGTAACTCCAATGCGTAAGCTTCAGTATCTGTTCATGACGGTCGCCGCTCTTCTGCTGGCGCCTGCCGCGTTCGCTCAAACCGCCGAAGGCGGCAAGAACGGTCTGTTCTACATCGCCGCCGGTCTGGGCATGGCCCTCGCCGCTGGCCTCTGCGGTCTGGCTCAGGGCAAGGCCACTGCCTCTGCCGCCGAAGCGCTGGCCCGCAATCCTGGCGCCCGCCCCGGCATCTTCACCTTCCTGATCCTCGGCCTGGCCTTCATCGAGTCCCTGGCTCTGTTCACCTTCGTTATCATCTTCCTGAAGGTTCAGTAAGCGATTTGCAGCACATGAACGTAGAAAGCCCTCGCTTCGGCGAGGGCTTTTCGTTTGCCTGATACCCACGTATCTGAGGCGGGCACGATTCTTGCTGCCCCATTCTTCGCAGTTCTATCGCGAAGGGTGGGGTATCGCGCGCGAAAAGCGCGAGCATCACCTCACATAAAAGCCAAACTCATCCGGGTGCCCCACCCTCACACCGTTAGGGTGGGCGAGGAAGCCACAAAAGTTGAGCAACGGATCGAGCTGCGCTCGATGCACCCACATAAGCTTCGCGTATCTTCACCCCAACGAAGCAAGTTCATCGGGGACCCCGGTTTGGACAGCCTAAAAGAAACGCCGGCAACCAATGGTCGCCGGCGTTCTGCTTTTATTGAAGGGTTTTAGCGGTTGCGCGATACC
>NZ_JBFRCY010000794.1:0-2002 GCF_052113305.1 Terriglobus sp. YAF25 | reverse complement strand
TGGCAAGGGCGGGGTTATGTCAAGGTTGTTGGCACACCAGGCATCGACCTCAGCGGTTAAAACCGCTTTCTTTTACTGGTGGATACGGGCCGGCTGAAGCCGGCCCCTTAAGCACGACATTCGCGCTATGCGCGAACAGGACGGAACAGAATGGAAGGAACCGACTCGAATGACAGGCTCTACTTCGGTGCAATGTCTTCATGAATTTCCTGCAGGAACGCCGAAATCTCTTCGTCTGAACTCAGAGCGGTGTAATTGCCCTGTTCTATCGCATCGAATCCTTCTTTGGAAACCGATCGGAGCGACTCCATTCTGTCCGAATTTTTGCTTGCGCGCTTGGACTTGCTCGATGCATCAGTGGATCGTTCAGCATGCCTGGTTAGATTGGGGTCAGGGTGTAGCATGAGCAACTCCTTTTCTTCTTCTTTTTCGTGCTGCTTTTCTGCTGCGTATCGACCTTCGTTGTAGCTCTATGGAGCGGGCCTTCAGCCCTTCATTTTCTATCAGCTAGCGTACCTGGGGCGTTGCCCCAGGCTCATATAGAGCGCACCTTTGGTGCTTTTCTTTCGCTCCGAGCAGAGAGCTCTGTAATACGAACTCTATCGCGTCTAGTCCTTCTTTGGTCGCGATCGGAGCCATTCAATGCCTCCTGGCCAAGGCAAAGGGGCGACATTTGCCGCCCCTCTCTGGTGAATTGTGGGTTGGGGAGCACTGGTTAATCTGACGAGAATCTCATCCATCGCGGTCTCACCCCAACGAACGAAGTTCGTCGGATGGGCACCCAGTGCGTGGGTTGTTTATCCGTTAGAAACGGACGATTGCTACCCACTGCCAGACACGCGGCTGGTTGGCCTGCGAGGTTACCTGGCCGAAGGCCGCGTTGGTCCAATCGGTACTTGGAGTCGAGTAGACCGGATGGTTCAGCAGGTTGGTCGCCTCTGCACGGAACTGAAGCTGGAGCGGTTCATAGAACCGTGCCAGCGAGAAGTTCCGCTGCAGGGCCATGTCCCACTGGTTCAGGAAGTCGGCCCGCAAACCACTGAAACGAATTGGGAAAGTGCGGACCTGGTACTGGTTCGGAGTCGCGCTGGTGTCGATGCCGCTGGTTTGCGTGCTGGTCGTCTTGGTCACGAAGCTGTTGATGTTGAACCAGTAGCCGGCCACACCGGCCGCCTGCGCCGCTGCCGAAGACTTATATCCGTTGCGACCCCAGGCCGCATCCACCGGGTTAGTCCCCTTGTACAACGGGCTGGTGCTGGCCGGGGTGAACGACAAGGGCTGTCCGCTCTGTACCTGGTAGACACCCTGCATCTGCCATCCGCCGACCAGGGCGGAGACGAAAGCGTTGTCGTGCAGGTACTGGCGTCCGCGGCCGAAGGGCAACTGGTAGATGCCCGAGGTGGCGAAGCGGAAGGTGCGGTCGTTGCTGGAGGTTCCGTACCACAGGCCGTAATCCGAATTGTTCAGGTACTGGGTTGCGTCCAGCGATTTCGACCATGTAAAGGCCGAGGTGAAGGACGCTCCGTTCGAGAAGCGCCGCAGCAGTTGCGCCTGCAGCGAGTGATACATCGACATGCCGTTGGTCATGTACGCCGTCACGCCGGTGAACTCCGGATAGGGACGCACCAGCTGCGAGACCGCAACCGTCTTTCCGGAGCCCAGAGAGACGGTCGAGGGAACGATGTTCAGGAACGGATTGGTCACCGTCGCCGACATCTTGGTCGTCGCATCCACGTCATAGCCATTGGTCGCGGTCGAGAGATACTGCTTCGGCACTGGATCGAACTCCTTGTTTACCGGCAGATGCACGCCGTGGTTGCCCACGTAGTCCACCGCGGCCAGCCACGAGCCGAAGGCACGCTGGAAACCGACGCTCCAGCGCTGGTTGTAGGGCACCTGCGGATTCCTCGGCTGGAAGGTGATCGAGTTGCCGAGGAAGGTCTGCATGCCAAGCGAGTTTCCGGTTGGCTGCGCAATGCCGGACGGGAACGGATTGGAGACC
>NZ_JBFRCY010000793.1:0-2008 GCF_052113305.1 Terriglobus sp. YAF25 | reverse complement strand
GTCCAAAACGAACAAGTGAACTCAAGCGAGCTGTTCCGGAGATCACCGAGCGTGTCCTGATTCGTCAATTGCAGGAACTTGTCAGCGATGGCATTCTGCAACGAGCCGAAAGCGATGAAAGCGCGACCCGCGTGTACTATTCCTTTTCCGAGTACGGGAAGACTCTGATTCCGATCGTGCAGATGATGTGTGAGTGGGGACGTAAGCATCTGGTGCGAGAAGCTAGTCCGGGCTGCGAGATGAGCTGAGGTCCGGCATCCCGTTTCGAATGATGACGAGATCGTTAGTGGTCAGACCTTGCGTTTCTCGTTACGGAGTGCCTTGCATTTTCTCTGTTCCTGCTCTCGCCAGTTGTGTTTGTGTCGCGATAGGATGCCAGCGGTCCCTGAAAACTCTCCTTTAGAAGGAAGGAAACTGTATGGCTCCTATGCCGTATCGGCCGTCTCGCTCTCTTCGCTCACATGTCATTTGTTTCTTGTGCTTTTCTTCACTCGTGTGTGCTTCAGCAGGCCTGCTGGCGCAGGCGCCTGCCACGGGGGATACGGCGCAGCCGGTACGACGTCCCCAGATCGGGCCCGATGGTAAACCGTTGCCGGGGATGCCAAGGTTTCATGAGCCTGATCCGTATGACATCAATGAGCACACAGGCTTCAAAGAGATCTTCGACGGCAAGACGTTCAACGGATGGGATGCCGATTCAACGATCTGGCGCGTGGAAGACGGCGTGATGATCGGTGAAACCCTTGAAGGGAAGCCGCGCGGGAACAACTACATCGTTTATCGCGGAGATACGACGAAAGACTTCGATCTGAAGTTGCAGATCAAGGTGGAGAAGGGCGGCGGTGGCGGCATTCAGTATCGCAGCCAGACCGGAGTCCCGTGGACGCGTGCACAGCCAACGGGTTTGCCTCCCTATGATCTGCGCTACATGATGACGGGGCCGCAGGCCGACTTCTGGTTTCCGGTAAGACCGCAGGCATTTATCTATACCGGCCAGTGGTACTCGGAGAATACGATGCAGGGCATCCTGGCATGGCGTGGGYAGGTGACGCAGACGATTCCAGGAAAACCGAATCGTCTGGTCGCAGACATCGGTGACCGGCAGGCACTTGGTGGTTATGTGAAGATCAACGATTGGAACGACTATGAGGTGATAGCGCGCGGTGGTGTGATGATGCACATCATCAATGGCCACCTGATGGCGATCTATATCGATGACGATCCTAAGTCAGTTAACAATCAGGCTGGTCTGATCGGATTTGAGATCGAGAGCCAGCCGTGCAAGATCTCGGTCAAGAATATCTGGCTGCGCAAGCTGGACTGATCAGGAAATACAAAAGAGCCGGGGAGAGGATCCCCGGCTCTTGTCATTTTATGGCTAGAGCATTTTCCCTGCTCTACTGTGGCGGTGGCACGCCCGGCCATTCGCGTCCTGGAGGAGCGATCGGTGCAACCTGCGAGGTCTGCTGAAGCCGATAACCTTCGCGGGTGCGAATCTTGTATTTCTGCATGCTCTTGTCGGCCAGCTTTACGGTTATGGTGCGCCAGCCCTGGTTGGGATTGGGTGCAGGGTAATAGCTGAGTGAGTAGAGGTGCGCCAGATCTTCGCGGATGGACTCAAAGGCCATCTTCTCGTCCTTCCAGCTCTTGGAGAAGTAAGCCTTACCCCCGGTCGCCTTGCTGATGCGTTCGAAGACAGTCGTCGAGGCCTCATCGTTGAGAGCTTCGCGGGTGCTGATCATGTAGATGATGGTGCCGGTCGATTGCGCCAGTTCGGCCACGTCTTCCGGGGGAACCATGCTGGCGTTGTCCGGACCGTTGGAGAAGACGACGATGGCTTTGCGGCCATGCAGCGGAGCGGCGTCTTTCAAGGTAAGCAGAAGGCTGTTGTAGAGAGCTTCATCGTCGCCGGCGACGGTGTTGCGGACGCCGCGGATCACGGCGCTACGATCAGCGGTGAGAGGAGTGATCTTCGAGAGATTGCGGCTATACGAATAGAAGGCCACCT
>NZ_JBFRCY010000792.1:0-2024 GCF_052113305.1 Terriglobus sp. YAF25 | reverse complement strand
GACCGAGACAAGGTGATTCAGGCCCTAATGGTCATCAGCACGGGTAAAGCTTCCGAAAAGCAAGGGGAGTTTTTCAAACGTAATCATCCTTACCAGCCGGTGCTAACCACCACATTCGAGCCGCCTGCCATCGACAAGGCAAAAGGCGTCCTCAATGAGGTCGGTAGTAGAACGGGCATGTGGAGGACGGAGAACAAACTGCCTCCGATTGAACAGATGGCCAAAAAGGTCATGCTATCTGAGCTCTACGAATATCTCTATGCCGCCACGTCCGAGATCGTTCACTTCAACGTGCGAATTGCCCTTCGTAGTGGCTGGGGCACCGGTAAGAACGAATTCAGTTTCTCGCCATCGAACTTCGCGAAATTCTACGGTCAGTTTAGTCGTGTGTACGCCGCTTACATCTGGATTAATTTCTGTCGGGTCTTTCGTTCCGCTCTTCGGTTGTCTTCGGAGTTCATGTACGCCGTCGATGCGGTGGAATTGGCGATCGAAGGCGTCAATCGGTGGCCGGAGCTCGTGACGTACGAGGAAATGAACTTACCCCAGAACGACAACATCATTTTGAGGGCACTTTTGGCGGTGCAGCAGGGCGAGCGCGTCGAAAAGCTGCGAAAAAAACACGCCCGGCGTAAAACACGAATGCAAAGTGCGAGCTCGTAGGTGGTTCTCGATATCATTTCCAGATGGAGACTCCCGGACAACACTCGATCCAAGGCGATGTTAGCGAGATCATTCATCCAGAGCTTGAGAGGTTCGCCAACAGCTTCGCAACCGAAGCCGTTCTTCATTCTCGCTTGGACACGTTGTTTTCCAAGATTCCGAATGTTTCTGGGGTAAAGGTCTTGCAAGGCACCCAGGAGTACGGCAAAGATCTTGTGTTCTATGAGAAAGGAACGTGCGGCGAAAGACGACTTGTCGCCTGTGTCGTTAAGAACGATAAGATCTCCGGTTCTATTGGAGCGCAGTCCGGGGCCACGAGAGTCCTGTTGCAGGTTCGCCAAGCTCTCAGGAACCCCTACACTGGAACGAACGGGGAATCTGAGTTCGTCACTCATGTGTACGTAATGAGTCCTTGGCCATGCTCGCAGGAAGCAATGAACTCGATCAAAGGAGAACTTGAAAGCGCCAAAGGCCAGGTGGCCTTCGTTTGTGGTCGCGATCTATTCGATCTTTTTCGTCAGCATTGGACCTCCTATATCTATTTCGAGTCCAACCTGCTCTCGCTGTATTTAAGTTCTCTGGCTCATCTCGATGAGAACTCAGCTTTCTCCAACCTGATGACCCGCGGCGGCTTCACCATCGACGGCATCAGCTCTCTGAGTCGGGTTTACATTCCTCAAAACTTCCGCGAAACCATCCCACGCTTCACACTCGCTAGTCCTTTTCCAGGGTGGAGAGGGCTCGATATCCCCAGTTCGCAAGGCGATCTTCGCCTGACAAAACGTCTGTTTGAGGATTCAAAGACACTGATCCAAAGTGCACGACTCTGGTCGCGGAGACCTGAAGACCAGCTTGCAGAGCTAAGCGCATCGATTGATCAGTTGTCCGACGCCGTCTCACACGTGTGGAAACAGCACTATCAAGCTGCAGTCGATCGCGCTCGCGACGCCGAAGAACTCTCGCCGAGCGAGCGAAAGTTCGTGGCCACCTCACTGGTTGATCGCTCGCACGACAGAGTCGTAAACAAGATCGAAACCGCCTTTCGCGAACTTGCGGAGGAGTTTCAGAGGATGGCAGAAGAACTTTCGAGAGTCGTTCCCTCGTCTGACGCCAACCAGCTCCGTTCCGAGCCCTATCTGATCTTCAGCAGGCTGAAGCTCGCGAGCATCGAATACCCGTGGGTCGTTCACATGGACCCTAACGACCATACGATCTCGTTCGATCAAAATCTGCTTGATAAGTACAAGGGGCCCCTCCTCATCGCGGGCGCAGCGGGTTACGGCAAGACCTCGTTTTGTCGCATGGCGACATTGAGGGATTCCACGCGCTTCGCTGAGAAGAGCCAACACACGCTTCCGGTT
>NZ_JBFRCY010000791.1:0-3080 GCF_052113305.1 Terriglobus sp. YAF25 | reverse complement strand
CCATTGTTCTCGAAGCAGGGGACTGCGTTGGCGGCATATCGCGCACCGTGCGCTATAACGGCAACCGAATGGACATCGGCGGTCACCGCTTCTTTTCAAAGAGTGACAAGGTGATGCGCTGGTGGCTCGAGCTGATGCCGGTGGAGCATGAGGCCGAAGCCGAAGCTGCGATCAGCTACCAGAACAAGACACGGCATCTGCCTATGCACGAACGGCGCGAAGGCGAGGATAAAGACCTCGTCATGCTGGTGCGCCCGCGCAAGAGTGAGATCTACTTCATGCGGCAGTTTTTTGACTATCCGCTGAGCCTGAGTGGACCGACACTTCGCAAGCTGGGGCCAGTCCGCCTGGTACGCATCGGCTTCAGTTATCTTTCGTCGCGTCTGTTTCCCGTTAAGCAGGAGAAAAGTCTGCGCGACTTCCTGGTGAACCGCTTCGGCAGCGAGCTTTACCTGACCTTCTTCAAGAGCTACACCGAAAAAGTATGGGGTGTGCCGTGCGAGGAGATCAGCGCGGAGTGGGGAGCGCAGCGCATCAAGGGCCTGAGCCTGACGGCCGCCGTAAAGCACTTCCTGAAGAAGACCTTCGGCAGGACTGAAGGAGACATCGAGCAGAAGAAGACTGAGACCTCGTTGATCGAGCAGTTCCTCTATCCCAAGTTTGGCCCTGGCCAGCTTTGGGAACACGTTGCCGGTCTGGTGCAGCAGGGTGGCGGTGAGCTGCATATGGGGTGGCGTGCAGTGAAGGTCAACACCGAAGGCGACCGCGTTGTCAGCGTGGAGGCGGTAAACCGCGCAGGCGAGCGCCAGACCTTTGCCGGGGACCACTTCTTCTCCACCGTGCCGGTGCGGGAGCTGGTGCATTCGCTGGATGTGGAGCCTCCCGCGAACGTCGTCGAAGTGGCTGATGGCCTGCAATACCGCGACTTCATCACGGTTGGCCTGCTGGTGGACAAGCTGCAGCAGACCGAGCCTGACGGCAGCCTTCTGAAAGATACGTGGATCTATATCCAGGAGCCGGATGTCCAGATTGGCCGGTTACAGATCTTCAACAACTGGAGCCCCTATCTGGTCGCTGATCCGTCGAAGGTGTGGCTGGGGCTGGAGTACTTCTGTTACGACACCGATCCGCTGTGGAAGATGTCAGACGAGGAGCTCAAGGCTTTCGGCGCCATGGAGCTGGAGAAGATTGGCATGATCCGCCRGGAGCATGTGCGCGACGGTCATGTGGTGCGGGTTCCAAAGACCTATCCGGCATACTTCGGCAGCTATGGCCGGTTCGACGAGATCCGCCGGTACATGGATCGTTACGAAAACCTCTTCCTGGTGGGCCGTAACGGCATGCACAAGTACAACAACCAGGACCATTCCATGCTGACGGCGATGGCCGCCGTGGACGCCATTCTGGCCGGTGAGACCAGTAAGAACTCCCTTTGGGATGTAAATACCGAGCAGGAATATCACGAAGAAAAATAATTTGCCGACTATATCCTTGTGGGTATGAATGTCCCTCTAAGCCTGCGCTGGATGGTGGAATCCTACGTCCTGCTGCTGGGCATGCTGATGCTTGGATTGGGTCTGGCGGCCCATTCCATGCCTCGTCTGCGTGGCGTTCTCCGGTTGTGTGCCAGCATGCTGCTCATCGCTCTGGCGATGGTGATCCTGTTCTATCGCAATCAGATCCCCACGGTGGCATTCATTTTCTCGAACGGCCTGATCATCACTGGTTTCGCCTTAATGGACGAGACCATGACCCGTTTCCTGGAGCTTCGTCATACCGAACGCTGGGTCGACGTCCTGCTGTTTGTGGGGACAGTCGGTTTTTCCATCTATTCCCAGATCATGCATCTGCCGATGAGGACGCGGGCAGAGCTTTTGGTTCTTGCGTGCCCATCCTTCGCGGACAACTTCTGAACCTTCCGGCCGATGACCAGGCCTTTATGGTCGATGGCGCTTCGCGGCTCTCAAAGGTTGTTCTTCTATGCGCCAGTATCGCCATCGGCTACCTGTGGATGGCTGCACTGCAGTTGAGCAATGAGCTGGATGCTTTGTCGTTGACCGATGCGTTGACTTCGGCATTGAATCGCCGGGGTCTGGAAGACCGTCTCGGCCGTGAGCTGAGACGCGCGGAGATGAATGGTGGACGCATTGCTCTCATCTGTCTGGACGTGGACCACTTCAAGCAGATCAATGATCGCTATGGTCATCCGGCAGGCGATTCGGTCTTATCCACGTTCGCGAAGGCGCTGTCTGAGATGCTGCGGCCTGCCGATGCGCTGGGCCGCTTTGGTGGAGAAGAGTTCGTCGCCATTTTGCCAAACACGGACGAGGAGGGCGCCCGCGTTGTGGCGGAGCGTCTACGCGAGAGACTGCGAAGCCTGCGATTTGAGTTCGACTCGCAACTGCGGCTGACGGCGAGCTTCGGAGTGACCGTTTGTGAACGCGGAGAAGATGACCAGGCCGCGCTACGGCGATGCGATCAGGCGCTCTATGCCGCCAAACAGTCAGGCCGGAATCGTGTGGTGGCCTTTACGTCGTTGGAAGCTCAGGGCGTGTCATCCAATTGATGGCTTTAGCGGCGCTTTGCCAGGATGGTGCGGGGAATACCCTGCAGATCGTTGAGAATTGTCACTTCATTCCATTCGGAGAGCAGCGACCGCAGAGCTGCATCCTGTCCATAACCGATCTCCAACGCCAGCAGACCGCCTGGATGTAGCGCCTTGTATGCCTGGGGAATCAGGCGGCGATAGATCTCCAGTCCATCTTCTCCTGCATAGAGGGCGGTCTCCGGTTCGAAGTCACGAACCTGCGGCGCAAGGGTGGATCGGTCACTGAAGGGGACATACGGAGGGTTGGAGACGACGACGTCGAAGGCCTGTCCGGCAACGCTGCTGAGCAGGTCAGAGTGCAGCGGCATGACTCGTTTCTTCACATGGTTGATGGCGGCATTCTCCCGCGCGACACTCAGGGCGGCATCGGAGAGATCGAGCGCGGTCACATGCGCGTAAGGCAGATGCACGGCAAGCGCAATGGCGATGCATCCAGTGCCGGTCCCGACGTCGGCGATGCGGACCGCGTGAT
>NZ_JBFRCY010000790.1:0-2028 GCF_052113305.1 Terriglobus sp. YAF25 | reverse complement strand
CTGCGGCGGACCTGAAAAAGGCGTGGGGACAGGTGAACACTGCGTTGATCTCCGCGGTCGAGAAGTTTTCGGCTGACGACTGGTTGAAGAAGCACAGCGCAGTCACCGACGAAGACTTCGCCAAAGAACCAACACGGAACCGGCTTGCCGTTTTTCTCAGCCGCACCAACCACGTAGCGTTTCATGCGGGGCAAGTAGTACTGGTGAAGTAGAGCTTTCGGAGAGTTTCTTGATGTGGCGTAAATGACATCAATGATGTCGTTTACGCCTTTCCCGCGTCTGGAGCGGTGAGTAAGCTAACGGATAGCTTTCCGAAATTGTAAGCAGAAATGACAAGAGCCTCCGGTGCGTGGACCGGAGGCTCTTGCAAACGTAAATGATGTTACTGCTTCAACGTTCGCGTGATTGTCGATTGGTTGCGGGGGCAGGATTTGAACCTGCGACCTTTGGGTTATGAGCCCAACGAGCTACCGGGCTGCTCCACCCCGCATTCATATGATGCCATCTGAGGGCCATCAGGTCAACTCGTCCCCTGTTTTTGGAGTTATCGCAGAACGGCATTAACCTGCTATGTCTCCAACATCTTCTTTGAGATAGGAAGCATCTATGTCCATCGAACGGGAGTTTTGACTCCAGTTTCGAATGAGAAGCTTTTGAATAAGGTTTGTGGGCATGCGGGCGGATAAGGTAATCACGGTTCTGGCTCTGGCTTTTCTATGCGGTGCGGTGGGTCACGCGGAGTCACGACGCCATCTGGTGCCCCCATCGGAGGCGGAACGTGCGGCCCTTGAGAAGAGGCTTGATCCGGCCCTTATGCCGGCGGGCGCCAACCACAGGAACATCGACCCCAAACAGATATTCAAACTTGTTGGGCCGCACGACACAGAAGAACTGACCATCGCTGCGGTCGACTTTGATGTGCCCAACCCGAACGCCGGGGTATCGCGGCATACCTGCGGTATCTACGTTGTACCTGCACAGGGGCCTGCGTATTTTCTCGATGGCAGCCTGGATGAAGCACTTCCGGTCCAGTGCCGGAGAGTCGTATCGATACGCCTGCCACGCAAGGGCGCGGAGTCCGCTGAAATTATGTTTGTCGGCGAAGCCTCACTGGCCTCTCATTCGTGGCGTCAGGAGTATTTCCTGCGTCGTGGTGAGGACGGGACCTACAAACTGACAGCCGACTACAAAGATGCCTCCCAGAAACAGTAGGCAATGGCCGAAACGATAGGATTTCGGCCCATGCACTCGCCAGGTACCAGAACTTTCCCCCGGAATTTGCGTCTGAACAAGCAGGGTCAGTGTCGGTGATTCTTGGGCACTGACGGGGGATAGGGAAGCATATGTATTGGAAGACTTTTACTCACGCAGTCCTCGCCGCTGCTCTGGTTGCGAGCGCATCTGCCCAGGCGAAGAAGAGCACTGTCCCTGACGCGCAGATCCAGGCAGACGTGCTCAAACGGCTTGCCGCCGACGCCTCGCTGCAGAATCAGGACATCCAGGCATCGGTTGCCTTCGGGACGGTTACGCTCACGGGCACGGTGACCGACGACAATGCCCGTCACGCCGCCGAACAGGCCGCGGCACAGACCAACGGCGTCACCAAGGTTGTGGATGAACTCGCCCTCGGAGCGGCTCCGGCCAACCCTGCCGCAGCTCCGAGCGCAGAAGATGCCGGCGCGGCGGCCATTGCCGAAGCGCGGAACGAGCCAGGTCAAGCCCAGCCGCAGCAGTATCCCCCCGTTACTGCTGACCAGCAGGCCCAGAACCCAACGGCTCAGTCCATGGACCCTCAGTATGCCCCTCAAGCCGCCCCCCCGGCCCAGCCAGATCAGCAAGCTCAGCCGGATCAGCAGGCGCAACAGCAGCCCCAATATCCGCAGGCACAGCCGGGATATCCCCCTTCCCGGGCACCGTACCAGCGCCGTGTCTACGGACCGTATCCGTACCCCAGTGCTCCGCCACAGCAGGCGCAGGGTAACTATTCTTACCCACAGCAACAGCAGCCTTACCAGGGCGGAGGCCAGC
>NZ_JBFRCY010000789.1:0-3515 GCF_052113305.1 Terriglobus sp. YAF25 | reverse complement strand
GCGTTGGTCAGCTCGGCAACACGAGCTCCTCCCCATCGCGAGAGGAAGTACTCCGGCAGATTCATCCACTGATCGCCTTCAGGAAGGCCGGCGAGTTGATCGGCATGAAGCTGGTAGAGGGTATTGATGCGGATGAGCTGAATACCCGTCAGCTCACGCATGCGATCGGGACTGCAGCGACGATGCACAGACTTCTCGGACTTGATCGTCCGCTCATCGCGATAGCAGTATGGATCACCAAGAGGATTGCCCGACGTGTCTACACGCACGTAGTCGACGGCCCAGCCGTCCACAGCGATGGCGCGCACACCTTCGGTAGCGATCTCAGCCGCCTTGCGTAAACCGGCTTCGAGTCCCTCGGTAATCATTGTCAGGTCCCAGAACAGGCCGCCGTTGACCTCACGCGGCGCATTGGCGAAGCGATGCACCAGGGAGATCTGCGGTTTGTTCTCAACCCACCGAAGCAGAGAGACCCTACAGCTACCCGCGCCAAGGTCAACTGCAACCAAGGCGCGGGTATCGGAAGGGCGAAGGGTTTTAGGTGCGGTGCGTCTCAACGGAGATAAGCCTCCACCAGACCGCCATCGACCGGAATCAGATGGCCAGTGGTTACCGGAGTCTTTGGACCAGCCAGGAAGAGGATCGCCTCGGCGCAGTCCTTCGGATCGATCGGGACGTGAGTCAACGTGCGCTTCGCATAGAAACCAGCCAACTTGTTGCGCAGGCCGTCATCCGTCTCGTTCTCTTCGAAAGCGATGTTGTACTTGGCGAGCGACGCCTTCACGCGATCGCGCGGGAACATCGTTGATCCCTTCACAACCGTTGCCGGGCTGATGCCGTTGACACGGATCTTCGGCGAGTAGGTAACAGCAAGCTCACGCACCAGGTGGCTGAGCGCCGCCTTGGAAACGTCATACGCTTCCGTTCCCTTCTTGGCAACGACTGCATTGGCAGAGCTGGTCAGCACCATGCTGCCATCCAGTCCCTGCTTCGCCAGGACCTTCTGCGCCTCATCGGTGAGCAGATAGTTCGCCGTGACATTGATCTCCAGCGTCAGAGCCCACTGTGCATCGCTGACGACGCCATCAGGCGAGGACGGGAAGATAGCCGCGGTGYTGATCAGGATATCGAGACCGCCGAACTTCTCGATGGTGACATCGAGAGCTGCGCGAATGGCATTGCGGTCGCGAATATCAATGGAAGCGAAGGTGACGACTTCCTTACCGGCGATAGCCTTGCACTCTTCAGCAACCTTCTCAGCTCCGGTGACATCTCGGTCAGCGACGACGACGTGTGCTCCGCGCTCGGCAGCCAGCAGCGCGACCTCACGGCCAATACCCGAACCACCACCGACCACCAGAGCGACGCGGCGGCTCAGCTCCTTCTCAGGAGGCATGCGGCGAATCTTGGCTTCTTCCAGGGCCCAGTACTCGATGCGGAAAGCCTCGCTGGGCGGCAGAGCCACGTAGTTCTCATAGACGAGATACATCGGTCGGATCTTGGTGCGGATGAAGTGATCGGGGCAGCTCGTACCCAGATGAGCCAACTTCTTGGCCTGCGAGGAGTTCACAAACTCCAGCACGTCCGCGCCCTCAAAGTAGGTACCGATCCAGCGCTGCTTGCGCGAAACGGCGCCGCGGATCACCGGGAAGATCTTCTTCGCGATGTCAGCGCGATCATCACGGCTCTGGAACGTTGCTCCGCCGAAGGCCGGAACGTTTTTCGCAACAGCGTGCTTCTCGATGAACTGGCCGATCTGATCGATGATCGTGATGGTGTTCAGGTAGCTCTCACGCTGTGTGTTACCCCAGGTGAACAGACCGTGCCCGCCGAGGATGATGCCGTCGCAGCCGGGATTTGCTTCCACAGCGCGCTTCAGCATCATGGCCAGCTCAAAGCCAGGACGCTGCCACGGAACCCACGCCAGCTTGTGACCAAACTCCTTATTGAACTGCTCCATCTTCTCTTTGCCGTTGGATGAGGCAGCGAGAGCAATTCCCCAGTCGGGATGCAGGTGGTCGACGTGCGGGAAAGGCAGATAACCGTGCAACGGGGTGTCAATGGAGGCGGCGACAGGATTGTTGCCAAAGGTGATCAGCGGATACATCGCGACCATCTCGTCTTCGCGAGCAACGCCGGGATAGATCTTCTCCATGCTGAGCAGGCGATCCATGTAGAGCGTGGCGAAGCCGGCGCGCTTGATGCTGCCCAGGTCGCCGCCCGAACCCTTCACCCACAGCACCTTGACCGTCTGGCCGGTCAGCGGGTCTACCTGATCGATCTTCGAGCTGGTATTGCCACCGCCAAAGTTGGTGATGCGCAGGTCCGAGCCCAACAGGTTGGAGCGGTAACGGAGCAGCTCCGGTTCATCCAATTTCGACGCGATTGAGTCGTCCCAACGATCTTCCAAGAACTTTAGACCTGACATCTTTCCCTCTGTTTCGATTCGCTTTTGTGGATTGCGCGCCTGGCGCGACACGGTGATTCTACACGCGAAAATACAGGTAAATCCTTGCGATGGGCCAATCTACACCCGTCCCCGGCAGCGTGTCATGCGAGTGGTTTGCAATCGTCAGCCCTTGCCTGAAAAATGCCCAACATTGGTCAGACCACAGACAGAAAGATATGACAGGGTGGCCGCGGTGGTATTTTTTCGGATTGCTCCGTGTCCGTGCCGCCGAGACCGATAAACGCGCAGATCTCTTCGACAGAGGAATTGTTCCTGAAATCCCGGATAGCTTGTAGAGGAGAGCTGCGGCTGGTCAACCAGTGATGAGGAAAAGATTTTTCGAAAAAATTCTCGAAGCGGTGCTGTGATCCGATCTTCGCGGCAGAGATTCGCGAAAACGCGAATGCCCGCTCACGCCGTGCATGAGCGGGCATCGACTGCTTCGGGACAAGGAAAATGCGCTAGTCGAGCACCAGTACGACATCCAGGAAGCGTGGACCGTGGACACCCTTGATGCGGGTCATCTCGATATCGGCCGTAGCAGACGGACCGGAAAAGAACGTAATGGGAGCGGTGTTCCAGGTTTGCAGCAGGCGCATCGCCTCCGGCACCGTCTTCACCACAGCACTCGCGAAGACAACGCAGAGGTGATAATCCGGCACCAGTGTGATGGCGCGGCGCCCCTGCCCTGAAGTGTTGCGGACAACGATGCTGCCGGTATCGGCAATAGCGACAGTACAACCGGTCATCACACCGTCTACGAGATCCAGTTCGCTGAAGGGCAATTCGCGATCGACAACGAAGTCGACTCCCTCATTGGGCAGCCATGCAGGCTCCATCCCCTCAGGAATCGCCATCCTCGACTTACCGCGCTTTTCAAGAAGAGCTTTGACAACACCAGCGATCTCGCCGGGAACACAGCGCTCGACGGTTGCATCGTAGTCCAGCAGCCGGTCTTCCAGAAGATGAAGGATCTCCTCACGGCCAAGCGTCGAGCCGACAAGGAAGCTGCGTGGAATCTGCTGCCAGGCAGTCGCCTTGTCTCCGAAGCCCGCTGGTTTCACGG
>NZ_JBFRCY010000788.1:0-2035 GCF_052113305.1 Terriglobus sp. YAF25 | reverse complement strand
GCTTCACTCCGTAGAGAAGGCTCGCCATAAAGTGGCCGGCAATCAGAGCTGCAGGTATGCCTATCCCCAGGCCAACGAGAATCTGCCAAAGCGCACCGCGCAACATCATGGCCACCACACTGGAGCGCGCCGCACCGAGCGCCATGCGGATGCCGATCTCGCTTGTCCGCCTGACAACGAAGTAGGACATCACACCGTACAGCCCCACCGAAGCCAGGATCAATGCCAGGGCTCCGAATCCGCTGGTGAGTCGCGCCAGCAGCCGGTCCTGGTTGAAGTTGCCTGCAACCTCCACGTCGTAGGGGCTGAAATGCATTACCGGGATGTTTGGATCGATGGAAGCAAGCGTTCTGCGCGTCAGCGTCTCGACGTCCGCCGGCGCCTGCACAAAGTCAAGAATGATGAAGTTGAGATACATGGAGCTCTTTTCTGCTGCATCGGCATCCGGTTCTTTGTACCCGTGAAACTGCTGAGACAACGGACGGAAGAAGAGCGGCCGCACCTCGCCGCGCGGATCGGTCATCTTGAAGTCTGCAAAGACACCTGCGATTTCAAAGGCGCCCGAGTACTGGATCGAACCCACACCAAAGTGCTTGCCAATCGGGTCCTGGTTGGGAAAGAAGTGCCTGGCAAAGGCCTGATTCACCAGGACGACCTGCTGCGAGGTGGCAGTATCCCGCGTGGAGAAATTGCGGCCACGCACAATCGGCACCCCAAGCGAATCGAGAAAGCGTGTACTGGCGCGATCCCAGGCTGCAAAACAGGGGTCCTTTGGCCCCGGCGTAGCGTGACCTTGAGGGATAACACAGGAGCCCCACATGTTGCCGCCGAGAGGGATATACCGGACAAGGCTGACGTTGGCCATTCCCGGCAGCGCGGTGAATCGATCTTCAATTTGCTGGTAAAGCGCGGGAAGTCGATCGACGGTATAACCCACTCCCTTTGGATCAATGGAGACCACATAGCGGTTGGCGGTGGTGATGCCGAAGTTCTGATGCTCCAGGTTGCGGAGGGATTTTGTCATCAGCAATGCGCCAGCCAGCAGGACCATCGACAGGGCTACCTGAAAGACGATCAGAATCCGCTGCGGCAGAGACGAGCGATCTGCGGTCGACCGATTCACTCCACGAAGAGCATCGACTGGCTGCGCATACGACGCCAGCCATGCGGGCACCGTTCCAAAGACAATGCCGGTAAGCACTGACACGGCAAACGTAAACGCCAGGACCGCGGTTGAAGGAAGCGCCTGAACCGGCATATTTCTGGCGGTTGGAAATGCGAGCGTCAACATCGTGTACGAACCGGCGTAGGCGACGGCCAAGCCTGCCGCACCGCCCATCAGGCTCAGCAAGACACTCTCGGTGAGAATCTCACGTATGACTCTGAACCGCGATGCACCCAGCGCGATGCGCACCGCCACATCCGCGCGGCGTGCGGTGCAGCGCGCTAAAAGCAGGTTGGCGATATTGGCGCAGGCGATGAGGAGGACCACCGTAGAAAGGATCATCATCATGCGCAGCCCTGTGCCCGTCTGCTGCTGCAGCCTTTGAATGCCGCCGCCCGCGGGTGCAAGAACGACATGCTGCCGCGGGATCAGCGCGGTACCCCCATGATCGGCGTATGTTGGACGCGTGGTGAGCCATTGCTGCAACGCTACCGACAGCTTCGCCTGCAAGGCCTGCACATTGGTACCGGGACGGAGTCTTCCGAGTGGATAGAGCCAGAGCTCATCGACGCCCTTCAGTGCGGAGTTAGCCCCTTCAAGCACGGGCTCATTGGCAAGGGGCATCCAGAAGTCGGGCGGGTTGGAGATGATGCGGTCGCCGAAGAATCCGGGAGGCGCGATGCCCGCCACAACGAAGGGATGCGTCTGCACATAAACGGTGGAGCCGACGATGCCTGCGTCCCCGGCGAAGTCGGCCTGCCAGGTCTTGTAGCTCAGCACCAGTGTGGGTGCGGCGCCGGGTGTGTCGTCGTTTTCGCTGAGGACACGGCCGGCATACGCGCCTACACCCAGGGTCGCGAAGTAGTTGCC
>NZ_JBFRCY010000787.1:0-2036 GCF_052113305.1 Terriglobus sp. YAF25 | reverse complement strand
GGTTTGATGCCCGCGTCGGGATATCCAATGCTGTGCACGATGACTTGTACGTCCGCGCATTAGTGCTCAGCGATGGCGCGATCAAAGCGGCTCTGGTCAGCGTGGAGGTCATTGCAATCTCGGCGAAGATGTCTCTCGCGATCCGTAGGCAGGTCGAGCATGCAACGGGCATTCCGCTGAGCCAGATCTTTCTCTGTGCGACCCACACACACTGTGGGCCCGTCACCCTGCACCACTTCTTCAATCAAGGCCAGCCACTGGATGAGGCCTATCTCGAAAGGCTGACTTCGACCGTCGTGGACACGATCCGCCAGGCTGCCGATGCTCTGAAACCGCGAGTCTTGAAGACCGCAATGGTGCCGTGCGGGGGTATCGCAGTGAATCGCCGGACCGCCGATGGACTTCCGGTCGATCCATTCGCTGGCGTGCTCCTCGTGGAGGAGATGACCGGCGAGAGGGTGGCAATTGGCGTCTTCTATGCCTGCCATACAACGGTTTTGGGGCCGAATACGTTGAGTATCACTCAGGATTTCCCCTTCTATACGTTGGAAGCGTTGAGGCGAGAGCTCGGTCCCGAGGTCGAACCCTTCTACATCAATGGCGCGGAGGGCGACCTGAGCATTGGCCATAAGAGCGACCTGAGCGCGGTGGGAGTGATCGACAGCTTCCGTACGTTTGAAACGGCGCAGCGCCTTGGAGAAAAGCTGGCCCAGGCTGTTCTGACAGGCATGACGCATCTGGTCGAAGAGCAGCCCCTGCTTGACGTACGGAGC
Organism: Terriglobus sp. YAF25; assembly: GCF_052113305.1. Taxonomy (NCBI): domain Bacteria; kingdom Pseudomonadati; phylum Acidobacteriota; class Terriglobia; order Terriglobales; family Acidobacteriaceae; genus Terriglobus; species Terriglobus sp. YAF25. The sequence goes on along the minus strand of NZ_JBFRCY010000787.1, from coordinate 1,263 downwards.
GCTTATGCTCCGCTGCCTCTGAAATCGTATGATCCGTTGCCCGAGATGGCGGAGCGCAGAAGGCTGGCGATCGCAGCGTTGGCAGATTCGAAAACAACTCTCGCGGCAAAGCAGACGGCGCTCTTTGCGCGGATTGAGGAATACTATGCGCGCCTCTACGAGGAGTCTCAGACTCCAGAGCCGAAGTATCTGCCGGCCGAGATCGGTATTCTTCGTCTGGGAGGAACTGCCTTCGTATCGCTTCCGGGCGAGATCTTCGTTTGTGTCGCCCTTGCGATCCGGGAACGGTCACCTTTTCCCAGGACGCTCTTTCTAGGTCTGGCCAATGACTACATCGGTTATCTGCCGGACGAGTTTGCCTCCACAACCTCGGGTTATGAGGTCGTAGCCTCGCGTGTTCCGGCTGAAGCGGGAAGGGTTTTGCAGCAGCACGCCTTACAGTTGTTGGAGCAGGCACGCGAAGTTGTCTGCGCAGAAGGAGAGATATAGGCGTGAACAATCCTATCCGCATCGGCGTGATCGGCGCCGGCATCATGGGGCAGCAGTATGTGCGTATCTACCAGAACAACCCGTATGCCCGGGTGGGTGCCGTATGCGCGCGCCGGCTGGAGAAGGCCAGAGAGGTCGCCGCAGAGTATGATGTGCCGGTCGCGGTCGATGACTGGAAGCAGATTACCGAGTCTCCGGAGATTGAGGCCGTCTGCATTGCGCTCCCCGATGATGACCACTTCGCTGCGGCCTCCAGCGCGTTGAAGCATGGAAAGCACATCCTGATTGAGAAGCCGATGACGACCGATCTGGACCAGGCAGATGCGCTGGTGCGTCTCGCCGAGGCAAGCGGGCTCAAAGCGCAGGTGGCCTTCAATCATCGCTGGTTGGCGCCGTATCACCACGGAAAACAGGCCATTCTTAACGGAGAGATTGGGCGGCCGGTCTGTGCTTATGGACGCAAGAACGACACCATCTTTGTTCCCACGAAGTACATCAACTGGGCGCACCAGACCACCCCGGCATGGTTTCTTAGCTGTCACGATATCGATCTGGTGAACTGGTACTTCGCGTCTGAACCCGTGGAGGCCAGGGCATGGGGAGTAAAGCAGGTGTTGGTGGCGCAGGGCATCGATACCTATGACATGATCCAGGCGCAGGTCCGCTATGCCGACGGCGCGGTGGCTACCTTCGAGTCCGGCTGGATCTATCCGGACCCGTTTCCCACGATGGTGGACTCGTTTATTGGGCTTGTCGGGGAACACGGCCACCTGC
>NZ_JBFRCY010000786.1:0-2038 GCF_052113305.1 Terriglobus sp. YAF25 | reverse complement strand
CATGAAAGAAGGAGAGGACGATGTTCACTTGCTGCCCACCTTCTTTCAGTTCGGGCGCTATCTCCTGATCAGCAGCAGCCGTCCAGGCACGATGGCGGCGAATCTGCAGGGCATCTGGAACGATGCGCTCGATCCACCGTGGGGCTCCAAGTTCACCATCAACATCAACACACAGATGAACTACTGGATTGCAGAAGTCAGCGGTCTTGGCGACCTGCACTTCCCTGTCTTCGATCTGCTGGACGCAGCCCACGCAGCCGGTGTCGTTACGGCAAAGAAGTACTACAACGCCCGCGGCTTCTGCATTCACCACAACACCGATCTCTGGGGAGACGCTGTCCCCATCGACGGTATTGGCGGAGGCTTCTGGCCGCTGGGTGGCGCATGGCTCACCACTCACCTTTGGGAGCACTGGTTACACTCCGGCGATCGCACTTTCCTGGAGCAGCGTGCCTATCCTCACCTGAAACAGACGGCCGAGTTCCTGCTCGGCTATCTGCAAACGGATAAGGACGGCCACCTCGTCGGCGGGCCTTCGTGCTCTCCAGAAAATGGCTATATCCTTCCCGGCACCACTCAAACCAAGGCCAACCTCTGCATGGGACCAACCATGGACCAGGCGATTGCCCGCGGCCTCTTTCGCCAGTTTGTCGCGGCGAGCAACGAACTCAACCGCGATGCGGATCTCCGCGCCGAAGTAGAAGCCGCCGCAAAGAAGCTGCTGCCTTACAAGATCGGCAAACACGGCCAGCTTCAGGAGTGGGCCGAAGACTACGACGAGTTCGAGCCTGGACACCGCCACATCTCGCATCTATGGGGTTTCCACCCCGATGACCAGATCACGCTGCGCCAGACTCCGGACCTAGCCGCCGCGGTCCGGGTCTCTCTGCAACGCCGTCTCGATGCGGGCAGCGGCAGCACTGGATGGAGCCGCTCCTGGATCATCAACCAGTGTGCCCGTCTGGAAGACGGCAACCTGGCCTACGACAACATCAAATGGTTCTTCCGCCAGAGCGTGCGCCCGAACATGTTCGATGTCTGTGGACTGAAGGACAACTCTCCGTACCAGATCGACGGCAACTTCGGTATGCCGGCCGGTATGACGGAGATGTTGCTGCAAAGCCACGGGGATGTCGTGCGTCTGCTTCCCGCCCTTCCCGGCGTATGGCAGGACGGCAGCTTCCAGGGATTCCGCGCCCGTGGAGGCTACACCGTCAATCTCACGTGGAAGTCAGGTAAGCCGGTCTCCGCAGTCGTTCTGGCATCGCGCGCCGGAAAACTTCGCCTGGCCGTGCCTCATGGCTCTCGCGTGGAGACAGTGCAGCTACGCGGTAAGTCCACTGGTAAAGCCGAAGGAGAAGAGTACGTCATCGAAGCGGAAGCCGGGGCGCGTTACTCCGTCCGTTTTGTATAAACAACACTGGGCCGACAAAAGGAAACGGGGCGCGTTGCGTTGCGCACCCCGTTCCCTTTGTTCAAGGGAGGTTAGAAACTCAACCGTAGCGCCTGCTGCAGCACGCGTGGCGGAGTTGAGGTTGAGGTGATGAGGCCGAAGCTGGTGCTAGTGGGTGAGACAGTCGGCGCTCCGAAGTTGGTGTGGTTGAGGACGTTGTACGCTTCGAACCGGTACTGCATATGGATGCGTTCCTTGAAGACGTTGAAGTCCTTCAATACCGAGACGTCCAGGTTGTTCGTTCCGTCCTGCCGCCCGTAGAAGAGCGGGAAGGTACGGTAGTTATAGATGGAGCTTGGCTGAGAATTCGCATCACGATTGAACTTCGTGATATCGAACGCTCCTTCCACCCGGCGCGCATTGAACGTCACATTGTTATATGCCGTTCCATCGGCAAAGAGCGGTGCATTGTTCCATTGAACGGGAGCTCCTGACAAATGCTGGAAGATCGTATTCATCGTCCAGCCGCCGATCAGAGCATTCACAACATAGGGGGCATTTGCTACAAACTGCCGTCCGCGTCCAAAAGGCAGACGGTAGACGCCGGAGATAGAGAGATGTTGCGGGAAATCCGAGGCATTGGTC
>NZ_JBFRCY010000785.1:0-2038 GCF_052113305.1 Terriglobus sp. YAF25 | reverse complement strand
CCTTCGGTTAACCCGACGACGATCCTGCAGCAGTATGACATTCAGTATGGCGCGGGCACGAACAATGCGACACAATATCCCGATCCCGCCGCGCAGCAGCAGCAGCAGCAGACGGGTCTTGCCCCCACTCCGCAGGTGCAACGTCCCCAGAGCGGGAATGCGTATCCCTCGCTCGACGATCAGAGTTTGCAACAACAACAGCAGCAACGGGACAGCAACCCTCTTCGCCCGGATCAGGAGAGTGCCGCCCGCCGGGAACGCCTGCTTACACAGCCGTCGGTGCCTCCACTGCCGCTGCAACTCGCCGCCGCAAACACATTTCGTACATTGCCTTCGATCTTCGGACGCCGCTTTTTCCGTGATCCGAACGATTACCCACCCAATACCGCAATGCAGGTACCCGACGATTACCAGCTTGCTCCTGGAGATGAAGTGCTGGTGCGGATGTGGGGATCCGTCTCTATGAATCAGAGAGTCTCCGTCGATCGTGCCGGAGCGATTTATCTTCCCCAAGTTGGAAAAATTACGGTTGCCGGCATTCCATTCAGCAATCTGGAAAACACATTTCGTGGCGCTATTGACCGCATTTATCGCAACTACAACCTCTCCGTCGAGTTGGGTCGTCTGCGTTCGATCCAGGTCTTCGTCACGGGAGCGGCACGGCAACCAGGCAGCTATACCGTAAGTTCCTTCAGCACCCTCATCAGTGCACTCTTCTCCTCCGGGGGCCCTGCCAATACGGGTTCATTCCGCCGGATCCAGCTTCGTCGCGGCGGCGAAACAGTGACGGAACTCGATCTGTATCGTTTTCTGCGGTTCGGCGATAAAACCAAAGATGTCCGTTTGATGCCCGGGGACGTCATTTTCATTCCTCCTGTCGGCGAGCAGATCGCAATTGGCGGAAGCGTCAAAGATACCGCGGTCTACGAATTGCTGGGAGGCGAGTCCGTAGAGGCTGCGCTGAGTCTGGCAGGCGGCAGATTGAATACCGCCGCCGAATCCCCTCTCACAATTGAACGCATCGTTCCGGGCGACAACAGAACCATCCTTCGTATCCCGTCGACGGCCCTGACAGAGACCCCTATACGCAATGGCGATATCGTCTTCGTCCCCGAACTTCCTCCGTCCTTTTCAAATGCAATTACCCTTCGCGGAAATGTTGTGCAACCGCTCCGATTTGCGTGGCATGCAGGCCTGAAACTCAGCGACATTCTCCCCGAGAAGAACGCTCTGCTTACCAAAGGCTACTGGTACACGCACAATCGCCTGGCGGTCGAACCCGACTTTCAGCCTCTGGCAACAACACGCCGCAACGCTCTTGGAGATACGGGCATAACCTCGCGCGACGCTGCCTCGCAGCAGTATCCCAATGGGACGGCCACGACAGGCACGACCTCTGATCAGACCGTTGGGCAGCAGTACCCCAATCAGTACTCCCCCAACGGCGCTTCCGAAGCAAATTCCAATCTCTATCTGAACCAAAACGGCGCCACTGGAACTGCTGGAAGCAGAGATCAATATCCCAATCAATATCCCAATCAATATCCCAATCCCAGCCAAGGCTCCATCTCAGGACGCGACCAGGTCAGTAAGGGAGCCGCCAAAGCGGTAAAGATCACTATTCCGGCCCCGGATATCGATTGGAGTTACGCTGTCATCGAGCGTAAAGACCCAGTTACCCTTAAAAGCACCCTCGTCCCTTTCAATCTAGGAAAGCTTGTCCTGGATCATGACATGAGCGAGGACAAGGAACTTCAACCCGAAGATGTCGTCACGATTTTCTCCCAGGCAGACGTTACTGTTCCGAGAGAACAGCAGACGAAGTTCGTCCGCGTAGAAGGCGAGGTCACCATGGCCGGCGTCTACGGAGTGGGAAATAACGAAAGCTGGACTGACGTCATAAAGAAAGCGGGCGGCCTCACCGCCAATGCGTATCCGTTCGGAGCGGAGTTTACACGTGAGTCGGCCCGCGTTGCCCAGCAACAGCGGCTGGATGATTACATCGAACGCCTTACCGCCGAAATCCAACACTCCGACA
>NZ_JBFRCY010000784.1:0-2040 GCF_052113305.1 Terriglobus sp. YAF25 | reverse complement strand
CACCAACAATCCGGTTACCACGTTGGACTCAGGCAAAACTCCGAACGCTACGCTGGATAATCCTCTGCCTAGCGGCATTACGCCCGCTCCCGGCCGCGGAGCCAACTACCAGAACCTGCTGCTCGGCGGCTCCGCAAATGCGCTGCAGAAGGATGAAGAGAACGGCGCCACCTACCAGTGGAACTTCGCCATCCAGCGTCAACTCCCTCTCGGAGTTGCACTCGAAGCTGCCTATGCCGGTCTGCATGGCTCTCACCTGCCGAACAGCCACAGCATCAACCAGGTTGCGGCCTCGTATCTGAATCAGGCGGCGAGTGACCCCAACTGCGTGGGCTCAACGGCAAACCTGTCGAGCGCGTGTTTCCTCACCAAGACGGTTCCGAATCCGTTCAACAGAGCAGCGTTCAATCAGGGCTCGCAGCAGTATGCAACCATCAGCTCCACACAGCTCTATCGTCCGTTCCCACAGTATGGCGGCATCTCCAACACTGGAAATTATGTCGGCGTCAGCAACTACAACGCACTGCAGATGAAGATGGAGAAGCGCTTCACTTCGGGTGGAGTGCTGCTCGGCTCGTATACCTTCTCGAAGCTGCTGGCCAACACTGAGTCGCTGACCTCCTGGCTTGAGGCAACCGGAGCTCCCGGCTATCAAAACAACAACGATCTGGGTGGAGAGTACGCGCTCTCCGGCTATGATTCGCGCCAGCGTCTTACCGTCAGCTATGTCTACTCACTGCCATTCGGCCGCGGACAGCACTTTGCCTCCGGTGTCAGCGGCGTGATGGATAAACTGGTCTCCGGGTGGGGATTCAACGGTGTGACCACCTTCCAGAAGGGCTATCCGCTGGGACTCTCCATGGCCTCAAACACCGTCAGCACTTACTCGCTGGGCGGTACGACACGTCCGAATGTGGTCCAGGGTTGTTCCAAGGCGGTCGGAGGAAGTGTGCAGTCGCGGTTGGGAGATAAGTTCTCCAACAGCGGATACTTCAACACCTCATGCTTCGTTGCTCCGGGCAACTTCAAGTTCGGCAACGAATCCCGTACCGATAACACGCTACGTGCTCCAGGCATAGCGAACTTCGATCTCGCTTTGTTCAAGGACACGCACATGACTGAGCAGGTGATCCTGCAGCTTCGTGTCGAGTCGTTCAACCTGTTCAACCGTGTTCAGTTCGGCGCGCCCAATACCTCCATCGGATCGGCGCAGCAGGGACAGATCACTACCCAGGTGAACGAGCCCAGGTTGCTGCAGCTCGCCGCCCGTATCAATTTCTAAGACGTTGTATGCCCCCGGTAAAGCCGTGCCGCGAAGCGGCACGGCTATTTTTTGTTTGGGTGGGAGTGTAGCGGCCTTTAAGGGTGGGAGCAGCGGGCTTAAGCCCGCTGATAAAAGCGCTGAAGGCGCGTTCTATACCAGCCTGGGGCAACGCCCCAGGTCTCGGATCGTTAAGAGGTCTGAGGGCTGAAGGCCCGATCTATAATCCTCATGCCAAATGGCTGAAGGAGCCCCTCTGGAGAGGAAAGCCCAACTTCTTTGGACGGTAAGCGGTGGACTAAAGTCCACCGCTCCCATCTGTTCTCGCATTAGAGCATTTCTCCTGTTGTTGGTATCCCGGGAGAAGTGTGCAGTGGCGTTTTCATTGCGGAAAGCGCCCGTAGATGCACAAGCCCTGCACTAGACCTACAGGAAAAATACTCTAACGTGAATCTGTCTTTACTGCAGAGTTATAGCGGGCCTTCAGCCCTTTAACATCGTGTGGGCACTGAGACCTGGGGCGTTGCCCCAGGCTGGTATAGAGCGCGCCTTCAGCGCTTATAGCGCCTGCCCAAAAGACCGTGGAACACCCCAGCCAGCGAAGCTGCCCACGGCTCCCACCGATTCGAGCTGGGCTCGAATACATCTGAATTGTTGCTGCACTTCAACCCAACGTAGGCATCTTCGTATCCACACCCTCACGAATGCCCGTTGGCCAGCGAGCGGTGACAGTCTTCAGCCGCGTATAAAAACGAACACCTTCCATCCCATAGATAGAG
>NZ_JBFRCY010000783.1:0-2041 GCF_052113305.1 Terriglobus sp. YAF25 | reverse complement strand
CAGGAACGACAGGACAAGGGTTCCGCAACCGAAGTCTGAGGTCGAGGATTACCAACTAATACATGACAGTCGAACGAGTTCACCGCAGCAATCAGTGCTTTGCGGGTATAGCCTCTGCCGGTCGACCCGATTCCAGCGCCGACAGTTTGTTGACCTCTTCCTTACTGATGATTCGGTAATCGCTGTAGAGAATCGTCAATTCGGCGGTTCCGCCAAGCCGGATCTCAGTGATGCTGTGGTTGCGTACAGGAAGCCAGAACTCGTTCACTTTCATGTACACCTGCTCAATTTCGCTATTCTTCGTCCAAAAGGAGGGGTTCTTTGCGGGTTCTGCTGCTAAACGGGCAACCGCGAAGTCTCCTGCATCTACCCAGATTCGGCCCCGGTAAAGAAACTTGTCCTTCGTTTTAGGCTCGACGGTGAGCACGTACGTCAAACCGGATGACGTGTTTTCGTAGCCGACCAGTGTGAAACTGTAGTTGTCGCTATTCAGCGCCGCACGCTTCTGAGCCTCCAGGGCCAGGGCCTCTTTTTCAGCCTGTAAGAGCTTTTTGAACACTTTTTCGATAATCATTTTGGATCCGGTTGCAGACCGAATCGTGAATTCCTTTGTACCGGGTGATCGGTACTTTACGTCCACAACCATCTCAGCGCTGCTGCCGCCCGGAAACCCTCGGTATTTCACCTGGTAAATTCGAGTCCCCGAGTAGGCATGAAGCGCCTGGGCACGCTCGATATTTCTCTTAACCAGATTTTCGATGATTTGCTCTGTCAGAAGCGGAGGATTCGTAACCAGAGAGAATCCACCTGGTTGTTGCGCATTTGCCATCTGGCGCTGACCTATACAGAACAAGAGCGGCGAAATCAGTAAAACAGTACGAAATGGAAACCATGTTGTCATTCTGCAACACTTGAATAACGCTTAGATTGTTTCAAAAGACGCGGCTTAAAGAGTGAGCAAAATAGCTCACTCTAAGTTGTTAAGGAGAGGATTACTGCCAGGGACGCTGGTGGCGTACGCGAGATTGCCATCTGGACTGCGTAGTGCGTCATGCTTCGCTATGAGACGCACCGGGCCAGGCCCAATTTTTGCAAAAGGACGATGTCCCACCAATTGAAGTCGGCTCGCGAAGGAAAGACGCATGGTGCAACCTCTTGCCATAGATGCGGACATCTGCGGCTAGACACCTCCAGAAAAGCTTATGTGGTGTGAGTCACATACGCATCCGCATCCTGGACGATCAGAGGATCACCCGTGCGGCGAGCCGGCGCATGCTTACATCGCCTCCACATGCCCGGCGTTCGAGGCTTGTGCGATTCGCGATACGCATATTGCCGCAGCTGGCGAGCACGCGGCAAACAGTGATCAAATTTGATCATCTTTCGCATGCAGATAGGCCAATAATGATGAGGGCCGGGTTCAGGCAACTGCGATCAAGTTAATGCGTGCCTGGCGACGTATCTCCAGAAGGAGATTGAAAATGAAACTTACATCCCTCATCCTGCCCGGCTTTCTGATGACCTTAGTGATCTCATGGAATGGCCTTCTCGCCGGACAAGCGCCCCACCATGACGCCGGTTTAGCAGGCTGTATTACTGACACGCAGCTTTGTGAGGTTCCACGTGCGGAGACGCTCCCCAACATATCTGCGGCGGATATCCGCCAAAGGAGCCTCACGAACTGCAAAAAGGGGGACGTCTCTTGCGACCAGTCGGCGCTCACGGAGCAAGAGGCAACTGCATTAGCGGTCGCCAGACACCAGCGTAATGTCTTGGGCTGCATGGATGGAATCGCGGCGTGCAATCGCGCGATGTTGACTCCGAAGGAGGCGCTTGCAATCGCAAATGCTGAACGGGAACACAATGTCTCGCGCTGCAAGGGTGGGTGGGCGCCATGCGACTCTTCCGTTTTGAGTGCAGGCGAAAGAGCAGCCGTTGCGGAGGGCGTTGCTCAGCGCAATTTGTTCGATTGCCTAAGTCTGATGGATACCTGCAATCACAAGAGTCTTACGCATGCAGAAAGAGCTGCCGTGTCCGATGC
>NZ_JBFRCY010000782.1:0-2049 GCF_052113305.1 Terriglobus sp. YAF25 | reverse complement strand
CGGTCGAACCTGCCGCGTCCAATGGAACCGCGATCACTCCCCGCAGCAGACAGCCGAAGAAGACGCCCAGCCATTCCGCCGAGTTCTCACCCCAGAGCACAACCCGTTCGCCTGGGGCCATTCCGCGGCGCTCCAGTTCGGCAGCAAAGCGGCCGGCAAGCTCTGCGAGTTCACCATACGTCGTCGGATAGCGCCGATTGCCTCGATAAGCAACCACCGCGGTTTCCGCAGCGTGCTGGCGAAATTCCTCAACGAGGCTAGCCAGATGAAATCGCACCCCGCCATGATATCCGTCTCCCCCTTTGGAGAATGAAAAGCGATGTACTACCAGTTCGACGAGAGAGTGAAATGGCGCATCCTAGGCAGATCATGCCTCGGCTTCGGGTTTGTCGTTCCCGAGGAGCACATCAAGCCTGTAGCCCGCGGACGTTGCTGCCTCCAGGGCCTCCTTGATTGCCTTACTCAACTCCACGATTGCGCTGCGGTCTGGCACGGCCTTGCCGGCTAACTTACGCAGGACCGGCAACTGGAGCCACCAAATCAACTCCTCATAGGATTCTTTGACGAAATAGGTACGCCCGTTTGCCTCGTGTACGCCGGTTAGCCAGCGGACATCCGCGTCGTGCCACATGATTTGAGAGAGAGTCGGGGGAGCTTGCTTCTGCTGGCCTGGCGCTTTGGCCGGAGCAGCGCCTGTAGCGATTGCAGGTGTCGTTACGCTGTCAATCAACGCCGTCTCCACTCTTTCGGGTAGGGCCGTGGTGCTGGAGGTCTCGGGCGCGGTCACTTCAGCTTCAGCCAGCAGGGCAACCTTGATTCGAGCTGTCGCGCGCCAGCTTTCCTCCCCCTCGAATCCCAGTGCTGAGAAAGAATGTGCCAAAGGTTCCCTCAGACGTAATCGATCAAACAGATCGAGTGCCGCGCGCTCCGGTTTCTGAGCGTCAATCGATTCCGCGAGCAGTTCCAGGACACACCAGCTGAGCACTGGGCCCCAAATGGCGGTGGCTATCAATTCCGGGATCAGGCTAGGCAGTAATCGGCGGGCCCCGATGTTCCAAGGCGTAGGAAACAGGCTCTCGAGAGCTGGGATGTCCATCGCAGCGCGCACACGCTTGTGGAATTTCTCCGCGAGCAAGGCTGGATTCGTCGGTCTGACTGCGAGATGTTCCCCTGTGGGAGCGCGATATGCAAGCTGTGATTCGAGCAAGAACTCCTGGCTTCGTACCCATGCGGTCTCAAGGAATTCCTCCTTCTGCCGCTCGATATTCTTCTGTTTCTCCGAGCCTCTGGCCGCTTGCGGAAGTTCAGACAGCTCGGAGAGTGTTCGCACCAGCGCCGGGTCCAGCAGCCGGCGGAGGGCGTCGTGTGCTGGCCGCAAGGCCAGGTTGATTAGCTCATCTTCCAGATTGGCAACGCCGCGCCCATTTAGCTCGTCGCACAAGCGGTCCCATGGTTTGTCTGCGGTCGCACGCATCTCGCGCCAATCCAGAAAGACGTGGCATTGATAGGGGCGCAGTTCGATGCGCAGTCCGTGCTCCGCCGTATTCAGGGCGCGCCGCAGATACTCCAGCCCGGTCAGGGAATCGCGATATCTAAGTATGATCGCGGGATCGCCGCTCAGACCCAGACCATCCTTTAATCGTTGCTGGCGCAGTTGTCCCGAATGCTTGTCTGCGTAGGCTGCCGACCAGTCGACGGTCCCTTTTGTCGTGGAATAGCGGTTGTTGTAGAGTACCAGTCCGCGCTGGTCTCCCCGCCGATTCGAGTAAGCGAAGACGTTTTCGTCCACCGTGCCGTTGTCGTTGAAGAAATCATAGAGCAGGAAGTTGCTGCTCTCGGCAAAGAGTGCTCGCTGGTGCAGCAAGGGAGCTATTTCGCGCTCATGTCGTTCCACCAGCCAGTGGTTCGGAGTCTCGTCATACCGTGGTCTCCGATACTCCATGCCGTACTTCTCGGTGAACCCGTCTATCTGACCGTGACCGAACATCGGCAACCCCGGCAAGGTGGCCATCATCGCCGTAACTCCGAAGCACTTGTCGCCGTCGCCAA
>NZ_JBFRCY010000781.1:0-2051 GCF_052113305.1 Terriglobus sp. YAF25 | reverse complement strand
ATATACCCCTGACAGTAAGCTCGTCGCCCATACGCATCGCAGCAATCCGCGTGCCGCAGGCTCGATGGATATCAACATCAATGACCTGGTGAAGTTTACCCAGGCGCTTCTGGCCGGCAAGCTACTCAGCGGACCAATGCAGGCACAGATGCTTTCGCCGCAGGTCCAGATCCATACGGCGCATCAGTTTCCAACCCTTGCAGAGGAGACCTCGGAAGAGCCGATGCAGGTAGGTCTGGCGTATGGCCTGGGATGGGGTCTGCTGACGAATACGAAGTATGGCCGGGCGTTCTTCAAAGAGGGACACGGCGACGGCGCACAGAACTACATGATCTGCTTCGAGAAGACGGAAGACTGCATGATCATGCTGACCAACAGCGAAAACGGCGAGTTTGCCTTCAAGCCATTGCTGGAGAAGTTGCTGGGCGATACGGTGACACCGTGGGAGTGGGAAGGCTATACGCCGGAGCGGATTCGCGCACAGCAGATGAATGAGCATCCGGAGCTTGCTCCGCCTCCTCCCCCGAAGCCGCAGAAGAAGAGCTGGGTACGTAAGGAAGCGGAGAAGCTGGAGAAACTTAAGAAGCACCCACGGCAATAAGGGTTCAGGGTAGGAAAAATAGTTTATTCAGCCTGCCCAATATCCAGCGGTGTGATTTTGCCGACGTGATTCAGCACGAATCTGAAATACGTCCGGAACTCTCCCCAGGCGTCGGAGTGGAACTTTCCTTCGATTACAAGGCACCCCTTCCGGGCTAGAGCAGTTCTCCTAAAGGTGTAGAGCGAAGCGTTTGCAGTTTGCGCCGTTTTCCTTCGAAGAAAACGGCATTCGCAGATTTCTCCAACACCACAGTATTAGGAGAATTGCTCTACCCAGCAACCGGAAAATGCTCTAATCGAGGTCGGGTTGCGTTTCCATGCCAGCAAGCATCTCTCGTTTCTCCCGGATCTCCGTTGTCAGTGCTTCTTTTTCGTCGCGATACTGTTCTTCGGTGGAAGTAGCTCGAAAGCCTTCCAGACCAATGTTTTGCATCATGTCGTCCTCAAGATGCTCGACTTCACGGTATCGCTGCTCTTTCTGAGCGATCTCCGACTCTAACTGCTGGATGGCCTGCGAATCTTTCATGGTCAGTCTCCTTCTGATGTCGATGTAGGGTTCGATCTCCGGAACAGCTCCTTCGAGAGAGCACTTTCCGGAGGAGTGTCAGGTCAGCTTGTTGAAGAGTTTCAGACGCGATGTGGCGACCTGTTTGATAGCATCGATCGCTGCCGGAAGAATCTTGTACGGAACAACCTCGTGCGGCTGTTTTGCCAGGCTCGCATCGAGCCCCTGCCGCCAGGCGATACGCAGTTCTGTGTTGATGTGGATGATGTTGATTCCGGCGTCGATGGCTTTGCGCATGTCGTCATCATCGGTTCCGGAGGCTCCGTGCAAGGTGAGCAGTGCTCCGGTCGCGCTTTTGATCTTTGCGATGCGGGCAAGATCCAGGCGTTTTTTGGCTTTGCCCTGCACCATGCTCTGGACCATGCCGTGCATATTGCCTACGGCCGGTGACAGGATGTCGATGTTGCTCGCAGCCAGATATCGTTTCGCCTCTTCCGGATCGGTAAGGCCTTTCGACAGATCGGGGACCTCGTCATGAATCTCGGACCCGGTGCCGATATCGCCGATCTCTCCTTCGATCAGGATGGATGGATTGATCGCTTTCAGCGTCTCCACGGCCGCTTTGGTCTGCCGCGCATTCTCATCGATTGGCAACGTCGAGAGATCGAAGACGATGGCGTCATACCCGGCCTTTGCGGCTTCGACAGCGCTCGCAAGCGTATGAGTATGGTCGGCGTTGAGGAAGATGGGGAAGTCAAACTCTTCGCGCAGGCTGCGGACCAGTGCAGCGAGCTGGCGAACGCCCATGAATTTCCGCTCACCTTCGGAGGCGCCGACGATGACGGGTACCTTCAATTCATATGCGGCAGCGAAGACCGCCTTTAACAGGGAAAAGTCAGCGATATTGAAGTGGCCTATGGCTATTCCCTCTTGCGCCGTCCGGGTT
>NZ_JBFRCY010000780.1:0-2061 GCF_052113305.1 Terriglobus sp. YAF25 | reverse complement strand
GTCAATGATCATAAGAAATGCTCCTTCAAGGAGGAATACCGGAGGGGAGGTAATGGTGGCAATTACCTCAGAGGTAAAGCAGACGTTTCAGAGCAGGACATAAGATGGCTCAATGCCCTCTGAGCAGCGCCGCCAGCACTCCCCAAACTCCTCCGACATTGTAAGCAGAATCGGCGAGCTTGTTCGCCAGTGGCGCACCCTTCGCCACCTGAGCCAGCTTGAGCTCGCGCTCGAGGCAGGAATCTCCGCTCGCCATCTCAGTTTTATCGAAGGCGGCAAGGCTCTGCCCAGCCGGGAGATGGTGACACAGCTTGCTGAGGCGCTCGCTATCCCGCTCCGGGAGCGTAATGCTCTGTTCCTCGCAGCAGGGTTTGCTCCCACGCACCGCGAGACCGGCTTGGCGCAGCCGGAGATGGCGCTGATCAATCGGGCCATCGAGTTCATCCTCAAACAGCAGGAGCCCTATCCCGCGCTGGTCCTCAACCGGCACTGGGATATTACGCGTGCGAACGAGGGCGCAGCCGCGTTCATGAACTTTGTCTTCGATACTCCGCCGGACGATCCCAACATGATCCGTCAGATCTTCAGCGACCACCTGCTGCGCCCGTTCATCGCTAACTGGGATGAGGTAGCGTCTGACCTCATACGACGTCTGCATCACGAGATCGACTGGGCGCCGACGGATGAGAAACTGCGCGCGTTGCTGGAGTTCGCCCTGGCCAGTCCACATGTGCCGGAGAAATCAAAGGTGCGGCCCATGGAGGTTTCCATGTCGCCGACACTGAACTTCGTCATTCGCAAGAACGGCGTAGAGCTCAGCTTCTTTTCAACATGGACCAGCTTCGCCGCACCGCACGACGTCACGCTGGATGAGCTGCGGATCGAGTCATCGTTCCCAGCGGATGACGCGAGCGCGCGATTGTGGGAGAGGATCATCGCCGGTGAATTCAGACGATGAGCTTGTCGTACCTTCACTGTGTAGTCTTGGATCGGCGGATGATCAAGACGTGTTGAGCCTCCGCATCCCTTGTCTCCAATTAACTTAACCTTGACTCAAAATCCATTGACAATCACCACCCCTCTCATTACTCTTCGAGACTGATATCTTCTTCCACGCTGAGCTGTACTAAGAAGAAGAACATCAATGCAATGTAGGTACATTGCCCTCTTGCCTTCGGTTTTCCCACGGGTGTGCTGTGTCGTTTAAGACACGCGAGGAGAACCTATGAATGCGGCAAGAAGTTCGCACACACTGCCCTAGCCGACCCAGGACTACCTTATCCCCCATTGCAGAATCTTCGCGGTTCTGCGCGCAGCGCGATCAGTTGTGCGATCGCCTGTGAAGTAACGTTCGGGCCATAGAGTATTTTCCCTGTAGGTGCAGAGTAGGGCTTCCGCATCTATACGCGTTTTCCGCAATGAAAACGCTCCTGCACTCCTCTTCCGGGATACCAGCAACAGGGAAATGCTCTACACGGTCCCTCCACCTTCGTATTCGCTCCAGGAGGTAACGCTTATGTCGACCACTGCCTATGCACCGTCTTCTCTTTCCTCGAAGGGAAAAGCAACCTGTCAGGTAAGCACGAACCCGCCGGCACTGCCCCAATCCGTTCCAGCGGGCTTTGATGCTCAGCTCGCGTATGTTCTTGGCCTGTGCTGCAACGCGGCGAACGATCAGTACTCCGACTACGTGACCAACACTCCCGCTGATCCTAAGAACCTGCTTGGCCCTAAGAGCTGGCAGATACAATCCGTTGCGCCCACCCCTTGGGATCCTGATTTTTCCCAGATCGTCGCGCAGGGATACACGCTGAAGTCACATACCAACCTGTCAGTTTACGAAACCGATATAAACGGCAATTCCGTGCAAATTCCGGCGGGATTTATCGCGCAGCTTGAACCGACAGGCACGAAGAAGAGCAGCATCATCGTCGTGGCTTTCCACGGTACCCAGAACAGCTACGAGGGGGGCAAGATTGATATAGACGTCATCCCTGCTACGTTTGGCGGGCTGCTTGGAAATCTAGGATCGGTGCACGGAGGCTTTTATAAACAGTACAC
>NZ_JBFRCY010000779.1:0-2062 GCF_052113305.1 Terriglobus sp. YAF25 | reverse complement strand
GTGAACGCGGTTGACTACCTGCTGAAGCCCTTCGACCGCGCACGTGTGGAACAGACAGTGGAGAAGGCGCGCGGCCGCGTCGCGGCCGAAGCTGCAGCTTCTGTGCAAACCTCTACTGATCCGAACAGCGCCAAGCTCGATGCCCTGATGAAGCTGCTGGAAGAACAAGCGCAGCAGGCTACTGCTCCAGCGCGCTCCAGCAGCAAGGTTGTGGTGCGGGCGCAGAACCGGCTGCTTCTGGTCGATCAGAAGCACATCTGCTTTGCCGCGATCGATGAGGGCCAGATCTCCATCGTGACGCAGAACGTTGAGGGAACCTCAAACTGCCGCACACTGGAAGAGTTGATGGACCAGTTGAATCCGGAGATCTTCTGGCGTGCTCACCGCAGCTATGTCGTGAACATCCATCACATCCGCGAAGTGGTGCCATGGTTCAAGTCGAGCTACCAGCTCCGCATGGACGACCGTCAACAGACGGAGATTCCTGTAAGCCGCGCACAGACCAAACGGTTGAAAGAGCTGTTCAACCTCTGACAAGCCCTATTCTGGGTGCCCCATCCATCGCAACGCGATGGGTGGGTAACGAAACCCAGGTTCTTTTGATCTACGTGGCTTCTGAACCCACCCTAACGTTGTGAGGGTGGGGCACCCGGGTGAGATTTGACGGCGAAAATCTTCAGTCGTAACGCTCGAAGACGATCTGCTTACGATCCCATCCGCGATCTTTGAACCACTGCCGCAGCGGAGCCGCAAAGGCATTCAGGCCGACAATGTAAGCCGTTGGCTTTTCGTCTCCGGCCTGAGACAGGATCTCTTCCAGATGCGGAGCCATCTCAACGTCTGGCAGCGGCAGATAATGGAATCCGGCAATCTCGCGCTCAGCCTGCTCAAAGCGGTCGCGATAAAACAGCTCTGATTCCGAAGAAGCCGTGTGCAGCAGATGCAGCGGGCCGGCGATGCGCGGTGCGCGCAGTAAAGCATCCACCATTGCTGCTACAGGCGCAATGCCGACGCCGTCGGCGAGGATGATGCCTGGACCTTCGTGAAGAACAAATCCACCATAGGGACCTTGTACCTGCACGGTCCCGCCGGTCTCCAGATCGCACAGCAGGTTGGAGTACCATCCGGCACGGTTGAGACAGAGCACCATACGATCGCCATCGGGAGCCTGCGTCAGCGAATACGCCCGGACCTCCTGCTTGCCATCACGCTCCGTGACAAACGAGTAGAACTGCCCGGGCTGATAGGTGAGCGGTTCACTGCAGAGGAAGGAAAGCTCCCAGGTCTGAGAAGCTTCACTGAGCAGACGCTTCGAGGCGAGTTTGGCAGCAATCACGCCCGCGTGCTCCGGCAAGCGTCACAGTTGCAGACGCGGCGCAGGTGATCCCAGGAGTAGATGCCGGCTTCGTGCCCATCATTCCACTTGAACTTCAGTGCGTAGTTGCCGATCTTCTCCACGGAGGTCGGCTTGGCGGGCGCCTGGTACATGGCGAAGAGTTCCTTGGGCTTCGGCTTGGGCTCACCCGGTTTGCGGCCGGTGTGCTGGCGCTCTTCGTGGCAGGTGGCGCAGGGGCAGGCATCACGCAACCAGGGGAAGGTCCACTTCGAGTGATGGCCGTCCTTCCACTCGATCTCGACACCTTCGCCGGAGGTCAGATGCACCCGCACCTTGGCCGGGGTGACTGCCTCGCGCGGCAGACGGTTATCCTGCGCGGCGTCGGCCAGCGCCTCTTCCCGGCTTACGAAACGGATGCCTTCGTGACTCATACAACTATTTTAGTGCTCAATTTCAAACGGCATTGCGGTAGAAGAACCAGCCGGCGACGGCACAGCCGATAACAACCACCAGGGCGCGCAGCACGTTGCCGTTCATACGCCGGGCATAACGGGCGCCGAGCCATCCACCCAATCCCGCAAAGATCATTGCCACTAGGCAGAAATGCCATACTACCGCTCCGCGCACGATGAAGGTGACCACGGCAGAGAGATTCGAGACGCAGGCGCCGAGCACTTTGAGCGCGTTCAACTGATTCATCTCTTCCACGCCGAAGAGTGACAGCAC
>NZ_JBFRCY010000778.1:0-2063 GCF_052113305.1 Terriglobus sp. YAF25 | reverse complement strand
CGATGGTTGGCTTGATATTCGATGATGATCTATTCATCAACAAAGGTGCCTCGTAGATCACGCTTCAACGAACTCCAGCAGATCGGACAGGAATCGCTCCCGGTGAGTGAGAATAATCGCATGAGGAGCGCCGGGATAGACGATCAACTTGGAATTCAGGATGAGCCGCGCAGTTCGAGCCCCGGTCATCGCGAGAGGAGCACTGACATCTTTGTCTCCATGGACAATCAGCGTGGGGCAGGAAATTTTTGCCAGATCTGGACGAACATCCGTGGCTGAGGTTGCCGCTCGAGTAGCTAATGCAACTGGCAATGAAACGCTCATCATCATGTTCTTGATCCAGGTCCGTGTTTCCTGAGATGTATCGGGCGTGAAGAAGGGTCCCTCATTTTCTCCAATCCATCGTGGAAAGTCTCTTGTGATGAGTTGGGTTTGCGCTTCAATTCCTTCTTTGGGCCATCCCTCGGGATTATCGGCGGTTCTGGCTGAAAACGGAGTTGACGGCGCCGCCAGCACAAGTCGCGCGATGCGATGTGCTCCCCCCGTCGCGAGGTAGCGGGCTGCTTCGAAGGACCCCATGGAGTGGGCCACGAGCACGGCGTCTCGCAGGTCGAGCTGATCGATGATCTTCGATACATCATCGACCAGCGTATCCAGGTCGTAACCGGTGTTTGGGGCGTCCGAACGGCCATGCCCTCGGCGATCTGGAGCAATACAGCGGAACCCATGCGCAGTAAGAGCCGCCATGTGGCTTCCCCAAACATTTGATTGAAAGGTCCAGGCGCTAAGGAAGATGATTGGGCGGCCCGATCCCCAATCCTGCACAAAGAGCCTCGTTCCATCACGCGCGAGTACGAATGGGTGTGGATTGGCCGCACCCCGCGTTTGACCGGGGCCGGATTGTGACAGAATGGAAGGCGCGTGCACGAGCGCCGCAGCGCTCCACGCAGCACTTCGGATGATTTGGCGGCGATCGAGTTTGGGCATATGATCAGCTCCTCCGTCGTGAGTTTTCCCACAAATCCGATCGTGCGATAAAACGGGAAGCCAAGCAATTACGTATGAGGTAATTGAACCTGAGCGGGGGAATTCATACGATGAGGCAGATGGCCAGTGCAGCTCAAACCGTGGGCGAAATCATGCGGTCCTGGCGCGAACTCAGACGATTCAGCCAACTCGCACTCGCTGTTGAAGCTGAGATTTCTCAAAGGCATCTGAGCTTTATCGAAAGCGGACGCTCAGCTCCCTCCCGGGAGATGATTTTGCATTTGGCGGAGCACCTGGATGTTCCATTGAGGGAACGAAATGTGATGCTCCTCGCCGCGGGCTATTCGCCCATCTACGGCGATCGCTCGTTGCAGGATCCCACCTTGACTCACGCCATGGCCGCCCTCGAAAGCCTCTTACGAGCCCATGAACCATATCCCGCGTTGCTAGTGGACCGGCAGTGGAACATTGTCGGTACAAATCAAGCCCTTGCGCCGTTGCTGGATGGGGTTGCCCCGGAGCTGCTGGAGCCGCCTGCCAACGCGCTACGAATCAGCCTTCACCCTCGCGGACTCGCTCCGAATATTGTCAACCTTAGTGAGTGGCGGCACCATTTGCTCGCTCGCCTTCGACGCCAGTTTCGGATCTCTCGCGACCCCGCATTGCAAGTTCTCCTGAGCGAGTTGACCGATTATCCGTTCCAATCCAGTGAATGGTCGAATCATTCCGACAACAATCTGGCCCATGAAATTGCCATTCCTCTTCGGCTGAGAACGCCGAAGGGAGTGCTTTCGTTCCTTAGTACTGTGACCATATTTGGAACTCCCGTCGAGATCGAGCTGTCGGAGGTGACACTGGAAGCGTTTTATCCGGCAGATCAAGAGACTGCGCAAATTCTGGGAGTACTCCGATAAATAAGTTGAGTTGCTTTCTCCAATTTCGACAACTAACTCTCGCCGCCGTGTGTGTGTATACGGCCCCCATCCACTCGAATCAGATGGACCGGCCTAAGTTGGGTGCGACTATCTTTCCTAGAAAACGTTCTACTCATTATTTCGCAAGTGGACCAACCTCAA
>NZ_JBFRCY010000777.1:0-2064 GCF_052113305.1 Terriglobus sp. YAF25 | reverse complement strand
GCACCAGGTACCCTTGCTCCGGCGAATAGGGCAAATACCGTGACATACTCTCTTCTCGTATAAATAACCCCGAAAAGCAAGTACTCACACAGACTCTTTAGCCCTGGGCCTTCTCTGTCCCTTAGGAAAAAGGCCCAGGGCTAAAGCCCATTTACTTTTTATGCCTTTATCAGCGGGCTGAAGCCCGCTGCTCCCACCCGGTTTATTTATTCTCTGGAACGACCTTAGGGGATACCTATACGTCGCAATTACAAAGCAAACGGGACCGGCATCTGCCGGTCCCGTTTGTTCCCGATGGCACAGCTACTTCGTTCCGGAGTCGGTAAAGATGTTTTTAGGGCACATTGCGTGGACACCAACGTTTCCGTCGACCAGTTCGGTGATATCGAGATCGACAGCGACGCTGGAGAGCATGTAGGCATCGTCACGCTTCATGTGTTTTTCCTCGACCAGAAAGTCGATCATGTCGCGCAGGGCGTGCTCCGTGGCTTCTTTCAGATCGGGGCTGAACCCCATCGTGATGTAGTGGGTTGGCGTCTCCGCGCGCGGCCAGTTCATCTGCTTCTTCTTATGAACGACGAACCGGAAGGTTCCGGTCAGGAAGGTCTCCATTGCGGTGATATCGACTTCGCCGTTTCCCTGGCCTGCGTGCCCGTCCCCAGCTTCGAACATGGCGCCCTTGGCCGCAACGGGAATGTAAAGCGTGGTTCCGGCAACGAGTTCCTTGTTATCCATGTTGCCCGCATGGGCGAACGGCTCAGTACTGCCGACCTTCCCGCCTGCTCCGGCGACGCCCATGCTTCCGAAGAACGGATGAAGCGGGATGTCGATGCCCGGTGCGAAGTGACCGATCATCTTCTCGCGGTCCAGCGGAATGATCCGGTTGCGACTGAAGGGGAACTCCATCGGCAGAAAGCCACGATGCAGCCCAAAGCCATTGCAGGCGAAGTTCGCATCGATATCCACCTTGAGGATCTGTACTTCGAGCACATCGCCCGGCTCCGCTTCGGCAATCTCTACGGGCCCGGTAAGAATGTGGCCACCCGGTCCTTTCTCGGCCGCCGGATAGTTCTGATAGACCTCATCGTTGTATGCAGGAATGTCTTCGCGCTTGACGCCGCGCGCAATCAGCCTGTCGGCCGGACCACAGGTGGAAAGAGTCTGCATCACGACCGTGTCTCCGCTATGGACGGTTGCGGCCGGATGCATGCTGCCGTAGTAACCCCACGAGACGGTCTTTGAGGTTGCTTTGACGGTCACGGTCTGCTGACCGAATGCCGGAAGAAAAGCCAAAGGAACGATTGCCGCCAACAACGTACACCTGCGCATTGCATCTCCTGACCTGCGTTAGAAAATACCCCTTCCCTTCCAGGAAGGGGTATTGGTTAGAACTGATACTTCAGTGCGAACTGGATCAGACGCGGCGCCACTGCGGAGGCCGTGATCTGAGAGTAGCTCGCGGCGCCCACCGTCGTGGACGGGTTGGCGTACTGCGGATGGTTCCAGACATTGAAGAACTCTGTGCGGAAGACCAGCGTGCCGTCCTCATGCAAGCCGCCTACTCTGGTTTCCTTCGATAGAGTCATATCCCAGTTGTCATTCCCGGGACCGCGAACAATGCCGATTCCGCTGTTGCCGTACTCGGTGGCATCCACGCCGCCGACCTTCACGCTATAAGGAACTGCCGGAGAGACGGTCCACGGTTGTGCCGCGCTGCCATTCAGGCCCGTGTTCAGATAAGTGTTGGTCTTTACCCGATTCAGCATAGTGCCTCCCTGGGTGTTGAGAACATCGTCATTTCCCTTTCCGGCGATGAACTGAGCGCGGCTCGCGGTGCGATACGCCGTTCCGTTACGCGTGTCGGTAAAGGTGAGCGGCTTGCCGGACTGAAAAGTGGAGACTCCAGAGAACTTCCATCCGCTGGTCGCTACACGAGCAAAGCTGCCGCCGTTCTTCCATCCCGGGATCAGCCACGAGTAGGTCACCACCAGGCGATGGGTGCGGTCATAGCCCCGGGATCAGCCACGAGTAGGTCACCACCAGGCGATGGGTGCGGTCATAGCC
>NZ_JBFRCY010000776.1:0-2896 GCF_052113305.1 Terriglobus sp. YAF25 | reverse complement strand
GCTTCTGATCCATCGCGGCCTTGCCGCACTTGATCGCTCTGAAGCTCTCAGCGCCGAGCAAGGACCATATGCTTTGCAGGCGGCGATCGCTGCCTGCCACATCCGAGCCCGTACACCGGAAGAGACTGATTGGATGCGCATCGTCACTCTGTATGGTGCGTTGTCCCGAACCGCGCCATCACCCGTGGTGGACTTGAATCGTGCTGTCGCACTTGGAATGGCCTTTGGTCCAGAGGTTGGTCTCGGCCTGGTCAATGCGCTTGCCGGTGAGCCTTCTCTGAGTAGATATCATCTTTTTTCGAGTGTTCGGGGAGATCTTCTGAGCAGATTGGGCCGCCACAAAGAGGCCTGCGTGGAATTCGAGTCCGCTGCGACTCTCACCCGCAACACTCGCGAGCGGGAACTACTCTTGGAGCGGGCTCGCATATGCGCACAAAAACTCCAATTCGGCAATGACGCGGTAACGAAATAAAGGCATTCTCCGCTCCTAGAGAGCTAGTTTCAATCAAAAATCCGAGGCTGTCGATTTCGCCGTCCTTCATTCGAGGCTTCGTTATGCCAATGCTGCTAAGGCGCTTTCAATTGCTTCTTCCAGTTCGTTATTCTCTTTCGGGGTTTTGACCGCTGCGCGGAAGTGCCCCTCGGGTAAGCCTTCGTAGTCGGCGCAGGAGCGTAGTACGACTCCGTGTTCGGTAATCATGTGCTGCCAAAATCTAAGAGGGTCGATCCCAGGCGGAACTCGAAAGAGGAGGAAGTTTGCTGCCGCTGGGTAAATGGTAAGTGGCAGAAGCCTCAGGTTGCGTTCGAGCGCTGGGTACATAGTCGATGAACGCCTCGTCGAGCAGGATATAAATGTTTTTCTTGGCGGCTGCCTCGATGAGCTTTGGGAGAAATTTGGGGTGCTGGCAAATACCTGATGGGTTTTGAGGATTCGCCATGAGGATGGCGTCGCAGCTTTGATCGAGCATATTGTCTATGTCGTATTCGAAAGACGTCTCAGCGCCCGCAACTTCTATTGCAATCTCGACGCCCGCACGTTCGAGCGTTTTCCTGTATTCCACAAACGCAGGTACAACAAGCAAGCAACGATGGATTGGAAGGGCGCGCAGAACGGCTTCCAGAAGTGGTACGAAGCCATTCGCTACGATGATGTTATGGGGTGAAACTTGCGAATATTTCGCGATGGCATTCTTGAGCTCAATCGAGTCCAAGTCTGGATATGCCGTGATGGTCTCGATCTCTTCGAGGCTCGCTCGTAAAGCGGATAAGACTGCTACTGGCGGGCCGTCTGGATTGATATTTGCGCTGAAGTCGACAAGGCGAGATACGGGGATGCCAAACTTGTTCGAAATAAACCTGAGCTGACCTCCATGACGAGGGTAACTCTCTGAATTAGACATTTGACTTGTCTCTCCCAGGCGTTCGAAGTGCAGTGATGAATATCCCCAAGCCAAGGCCGATGACAGTTGCAACTGATATGAGCCGCATGGCCTGTGCTGCTTTTTGTGAATCAGGAGAGGAGAACTCACCACCAATGCGTTGCCCCCGAATCACTTCGCCCGAATAAGTGTTATCGCCGCCGAGTGCGACATGTAGTGCTCCGGCCATGGCGCTTTCAGGTTGGCCCGCATTTGGACTCTTGTGTTTTGCCCCATCGCGTTGCCAGATGCTCCATGCTGAGAGCGCATCCGAACCTTTCACGAAAGGCGTCGCGCCAACAATGCTAAGGGCGCAGAATCTTGAGGGGAGGAAGTTTGCAACGTCGTCGAATCGCGCCGCAAACTTACCGAAGAAGAAGTAGCGGTCATCGGAATGACCGATCATTGAGTCGAGCGTGTTGATGGCTTTGTAGGCCATAGCCAGCGGCACACCTCCGACGGCCATGTAAAACAGCGGTGCAATAATCCCATCCGATGCGCTCTCTGCAACCGTTTCAATGACGGCGCGGCTGATCTCCTCCGCGCTCAGATGTTCGGTGTCGCGGCCGACGATTCTGGATAGCCGCATGCGTGCGAGTGGGAGGTCGTCTGCATCGAGCGCTCGCGTTACTGCTTTCGCCTCTTGCTCGAGATTGCGCGCGGCAAGGCAGGTCCAGCCCAGAAGTAATTCCACAGCGTTGCCCAGTCGTCTTGAACGTCGACGGGCTATGCGAGGAAGGGCGGCGGCAATCCAGTAAGTCGATCCAACGACGGCCAAAGTAAGCGCCGCACCGGTGACAAGCTTGGAACCTGCTGATTGCTTGGGATAGCGCAGCTTTGCCTCTCCGTAGGAGATAGAAGAGCCGATTATCCTGACGGGATGTGGCAACCACTCGGGGTCTCCGGCAAGCTGGTCAGCCAGATAAGTTAGGGCGAGGAGGATCGGGCGATTCAACGATCCTCCTTTGCCTGCAGCTCTTCGTTGCAGGTGATGCCGGCAAACGCAAAGATTGTCTTCAAATCAACAGCACTTCGCACTGTGGTTGCCAGACGATCAAGGGATTGCTCACGCCGCTGCCTCCAGTCTTCGAGCCTTTCCGGCGCAGCGAGGTGACAGAACTGCCGGGCCGCGATGAGAAATGAATGGCGGAAGCTATCGGTGTCAAAGATACCGTGGAGATAGGTTCCAAATGCATTCCCTCCGTCTGCGATGCAGCCATCTAGAAAAGTGCCGTTCCACCCGTCGGCCGATATACGAGCAAATGGAGAAGCCCCTTCGAGATATTCCGTTTCGCCGAGATGAACCTCATAACCGCGCACATCCGTGGAAGAGAGCGGTTGGCCAAAAAGAGAGGGGGCAAGCAGATGACCGCAGCTGATACGAGTCATTTTGTCAGGCCGCATACTGGTGCGAATTGCGAGGAGCCCGAGGCCGTTGACCGTCGACGAGCTTTCCATCCGTCGACGAGCTTTCCATC
>NZ_JBFRCY010000775.1:0-2065 GCF_052113305.1 Terriglobus sp. YAF25 | reverse complement strand
GTAAACGGGACACTGACTATACAGCAGGCCGCATCTACCGTGGCCCTTGCTACAAGCTCTAACCCTGCGGCACAAGGAAAGACCGAGACATTGACGGCGACGGTCACCGGGGCAGGGCAGCCCGGTGGCTCCGTCGCCTTCAGCGCGGGCTCCTCTGTGTTGTGTACCGCAGCAGTGAGCTCGTCAGGAGTCGCAACCTGTTCCTTTGTGCCAACAACCTCTGGCAACGAAGTGATTACGGCTCAGTATGGTGGAGATACCAACCACCTTACCGGCTCGGCAAGCCTGACGTTGGGTGTCTACGACGCGGCTGTCACGCTTCAGTTCGCAAGCACACAACTGACATATCCCGGTGCTACCAATGTCACCGCCTGTGTCACCGGAGCTACGATGGCAACGCCTACCGGAACCGTTCAGATCGTAGACGGAGTCGCCTCGCTTACCACGTTGTCGCTGCAAGGGAATGGATGCGCCTACTGGTACATCTCACCCGGGCTGGCAGCGGGCACACACACCTTCACCGCGGTCTATTCCGGCGACGGAAATAATCCTGCAGGCACGTCGGCGCAAACCACAGTGAATGTCACTCCGGTTCCGGTTACCATGGGCGTCTCCTGTTGGAATGGATCTTCGCCTTACGGTTCCAACTATCAATGCACGGTCAACGTGAGCTCGAATGCGGGCACACCACAGGGTGGGATCAACTATAGCCTCGACGGCGGTGCGGCGGTATCTGTTCCGCTGAGCGGCGGCAGTGCGGGCTTTACCCTGACAAAGCCCGTGGCGGGCAGCCACACGGTCGTCATCAGCTATCCACCGCAAACCAACTACGGTGCAGCGACTCAGACGCAGAGCTTCACGATGACCGCAGCGCCGGTGAATGTATCGCTCACACCTTCGAGTTGGTACGCAAGCGCGGGAACAAGTCTGACGTTTGCAGCGGCAGTAACATCCTGGAGCGCAGGGCCGCCGGCCGGCGTCGGTTCAGTCTCCTTCTACGACGGCAGTACGTTATTGGCGACTATCGCAGTCGACAGCAATGGACGAGCCGCCTACACAACCTCCAGCCTGACGGTTGGCAGCCACACCATTACGGCCACATATAACGGAGCCAACTACGCCTCAGGCTCCGGAAGCGCAACCATCACGGTCGCACAATAAGAGCCTACTCAGGCAATACACTCGTTGCCCCATTCTTTCGCGTAGCGAAAGGGTGGGGCCCCCGACGAACTTGTTCGTTGGGGTAACAACGGTGGGGCCCCCGACGAACTTGTTCGTTGGGGTAACAACGGTGGGGTATCGAGCAAAGCGAGACCGCTTTTGTTTTCTTTTCAAGGCGACACCGCAGTCGGGGGAATGCACGCTCAGTTCAGCACCTCGTTTATGAGGATGATCTAGTCAGGAAAACAGGCCTATCGAGAAGCCAGCTCTTCTGCTGCGATAATTAAGGGTGAACGGAGGTATGTCCTTTTGCCCGAACTCCCACAGGTACCCCTGACGCTTGAAGGTTCCAACGTCCTTCACCAGATCTTCCGCTTTGACTGGACTGCTTGGAAAAAGCTTCCCCTTGACGAGCGCACGGCCATCTCAGAGGAGTTCAGCGGGCTCCTCGCTCGCTGGGAGGCCGGTAACACGGAACCCAATGGGCACCCGAACCAGTCAGCACTGTTCTCGCAGATCGGCCACAAGGGAGACCTCGTCCTGATCCACTTCCGCGATTCGCTGGAAGACCTGAACCGCGTCGAGCTTGAGCTGGCTCAGACCCGTCTCTATCCCTTTCTTCAGCAGACATCCTCGTACCTTTCCGTCGTCGAGCTTGGTCTCTACGAGTCTTCAGAGAAGATCTACGCCCAACTCGCCGAGAAAGGCCTTGAGCCGGGTACGCCCGAGTGGAACGCCGGCGCCGGCGAGGCCACCGCACGCACCTTCGCCTCGCTCAGTTCGCGCCTCTTCCCAGCCATCCCGCCGGCGAAGTATCTCTGCTTCTACCCCATGGATCGTAAACGTGGCGAGCAGGTCAACTGGTACACCGAACCCATGGCTGATCGCCGTGCCATGATGCACG
>NZ_JBFRCY010000774.1:0-2071 GCF_052113305.1 Terriglobus sp. YAF25 | reverse complement strand
TCCGTATGCCAACAATGACAATCCGGCAACCTACGGCGTTCCTGTCTTCGGCATCGCCGGATTCGGCTCCGTGGGTTCTATCGCTGAGGTGATTGGCGCGGACGATAAGTATTACCAGGTCTCCGATAACCTGACCTGGACGCATGGCAAGCTGACATCAATGAATGGCCTGCAGTACATTCATGAGAACTTTACGCAGATCACCGACTTTGCTTCGAACCCAACGCTCTCCTACAACAACGGGTACTCCACGCGGAACGCGGCAGGGCAGCGTGTCAGCAGCATCGGCCTGAGTGACTTTCTGCTGGGGCAGCCATACGAGATTACGGCTGCCAGCGGTGACTCAACCCAGTATCTGCACAGCTCCTACTACGGCTTTTACTCGCAGAACAACTGGAAGGTGCTGCCTTCTCTGACCGTGAATCTCGGGCTGCGCTATGAGTACGCCGGCTCACCGGTTGAGTCGCGTAACCGCAGCCAGTTCTTCGATACAGTCACTGGGCAGTTTGCCTATGCGGGCTCTTCGATTCGGCGTTCCATCGTCAAGCCAGACCTCAATAACTTCGCTCCGCGTGTTGGCTTTGCGTGGAGGCCGTCCTTTCTCCCCAACACCGTCATCCGCGGAGGCGTGGGGACATACTACGCAACGGATAACTTCAACGAAGAGCAGTTCAAGAATCAGGGAAGTCCCTTCTACACCTCGCGCAGCAATACACCAAGCACAACGACGCCGGTGTCGATCTTCAATCCCTTCGCCGGCACCTCGACGACATTCCCGCCTGCTCATGCCAATATCTTTACGCTGGACCAGGACAACCGGACCCCCTATATCAACCAGTGGGGTCTGGATATCCAGCAGGCATTCGCTTCGGACTATCTGCTGGAGCTTGAATATGCAGGTTCCAGCGGCCAGAAGTTGGCGCAACGCAAGAATGCTAACATCGGCGCAATCGATACGACGGGAACTATTCCGCTCGCTTCGCGCAAACCATTCCCTCAATATGGCTTCATCCTGGTGAGCAGCAACTATGGCCGTTCAAACTACAACGCCCTTACTGCAAAGCTGGAGAAGCGTATGAGCCATGGCAATTCGTTCCTGGTGGCCTATACCTACTCCAAAGCCATTGATATCGGAATCACCGATGACTTCTCGTCACTGTCGCGTGACTTCTTCCGTTATGACCGGGGTGTCTCTGACTATCACGTGCCGCATCGCCTGGTTGCCAGCTATACCTATCAACTGCCATTCGGCCGCGGTCAGCGTCTCTTCAACAGCGCACCACTCGGCGTGGAGTACCTGATTGGCGGCTGGCAATTGAAYGGCATCACAACGTTCRGCTCCGGCCAGTACAACACGCCCACGCTGGCCGGCGACAACCTGAATATCGGTGACTTCAGCCAGTCCCGCCCGGATGTTGTGGGCAATGTCAGCGCCGGAAGGCATGCTCCTACACAGTGGTTCAACACCGCGGCTTTTTCAAAGCCGAGTTACGGTACTCCTGGCAATGCAGGCAGAAACTCGCTGGAGCAGCCTGGCTATCAGAACTGGGATGCCAGTCTCTTCAAATCGCTTCCTCTGGGCGAGCGCGCCAACTTCCAGCTTCGCATGGAGGCGTTCAACGTCTTCAACCACACTCAGTTCGGGCACGCCAGCACGTCGCTCGGGCCGGGATTCGGAGCGATTACGTCCACGCGAGCAGCACGGGTCGTACAGATCGGAGGGCGGCTGGTGTTCTAGAGCATTTTCCCTGTTGTTGGTGTCAGCCGAAGCATGGAAAAGCAGGTCCTTCACTAATTAYCAGCGAACAAGTTCGCTGGGGTGAACGTTCAGGGTGAAACTTTTGATATTTTTTCCCGAAGCCTGGAGGGCACACATTGCAGCGTTTTGACACTCAGCTTCGCGTCGGCCTGATCGGTCTTGGCCTGGAGAGCTACTGGCCACAATTCGAAGGTCTGAAGCAACGTCTGGAAGGTTATCTTGAACTGGTTTCCAGAAAGGTAGAGGAGAGCGGCCGCAGGTCGATTCTGCTGGGGCTGATCGACACACCGGAGAAGGCAGTGGATGCGGGTC
>NZ_JBFRCY010000773.1:0-2077 GCF_052113305.1 Terriglobus sp. YAF25 | reverse complement strand
TGTCTGAGCAGCCTGATTAAAGGAAGCAATTAGGGAATCGGCATACGCCGATATTCCCGTCAGCACAACGACATAAATATTCATAAGAAGTATCCCTCTTTTCGTTTTGCTTCAGCAGACGGAGAGAAAACGTAGCAAGGTCACAAGCTGTTCCGCCTGGCAGCGGTAACATCTCTGCGCAGTATGCCTGAAAATGATTCGCGTGGCCAACGCCCCAGGACCGCCAATGCCCAAGACCAGCTGAATCATTCCAACGCAGTGTGCCTCGCAGACAGTGGCGTCGTCTTCGGCGTCGCCGCCACGTGCCACGGCAGAGACGATCGCGCTCACCCGATACCCCGCCCGACCGCAGACGCTTAATGTGACTCCAGATCCAGCACTTTGGCTCCGAAGTACTCGATGAAGTCGAGCGAATACATACCACCGCGGGCCAAGATCGCGTTATCGGAGTAGTTCGGAACCAGTAGCGCTGCGAGATCCAACTCCTTGTCCGAGGACTTGACCCAATACCAGCCAGGGCTCGTGGGAGGCGTGTCCGCACCGTTGACCCAGCCAGGGGCCGTGGGAGGCGGGAGGGGAGGCTGCAGGCATGGAGAGATATGATCGAGTTGGCTCTGGTCCGGTGTAATGAGAGTGTTGTCGTCCGGGCCGCTGTCGGTAACCTGCCCACCCTCGACAATCGTCATGGGGCTCCATTGGCTGCCGTCCCAATAGGCGGGACCGATCCCGGTGAGGGTCCCAATATCGGTGTCCAAGTTGGTGTAGTGCACCTGGTAGTAGCCCTGTTTCCGAGGCCAGGACACGCTGAAGCTAAAGCCGCCATCAATATCCTGATAATTGGTGCTGCCTTGATCCGAGTAGGCGGTCAACACCGTAAAAACGCCTCCGCCCTCGTCGCTGAGCGTGGCGCTTGCGGTTATGTTGGCTGAATACGGAGTTGCGCGCGCATCTGGGACCTGCCCAGATGCACCCTGGACCGTGATGCTGTATCTGCCTGGACCGAGTTTCTCAACGGAGAAATTCCCCGTGGAGCCGTCCGCCACTGTGCCGTCGGGATAGACGAGGCCAAATGCCCTACCTTTCCAGAACTTGCGATAGGCGATTACAAATGCCTCGCATATTTGCTGGTAGTATGCAGTTCCGTTGCATACCAGCCCAAACGTGGGATCCCAAGGTAGGTCACCGTCAGTAACCACGACAGGTGATTCCGGAACGCCAGTGTTCTCGGCGAAAGTGACTACGGTGTTGTACTCGACTGTACCAGTGATAGCCGTAAGGGGGCCTTGAAACTTAGTTTCATACGAAGCGATATCGGCAAACATGACTGCGACATCCTCATAGTCTGATGGTATCGTTATGGTGGCCACGACAGTCCTTTCCTTTGCTTTGCCTAGGGCGGACGGTCGGCGTACGGCCCGATCCATCCGGCTGTGATTGGGCAACGCGACAGCGCCGATCCCGTTTACTTCCCCATCCAGAGCGCTTCGAAGCTAAAGTCGCAATCTAGATAATTGGTGCTGCCTTGATCCGTATAGCCGGTCAACACCACAAAACCAAGCCAGTTCTCATTGGGACTAACCGTGGCGCGTGCCGTCGTGTACCGTGAAAGCGGAGTGACGAGCACGGCCGGGATATTTGTCCCATAATTGCCTGAGAAGGTGAGGTCGTATTGGCCTGGGCCAATTTTCTCGACGGAGAAACCGCCCGAGCCGGACAGCACTTTGCCGTCCGAACCCTGGATATGACCAGATTCTTGCCCCATGAAGATACCTCCGAAAACGGTATATCGAGACCCTATGGGGTGACCTCTTTCCGGGTCAATATGACCTTGGTATAGATCCTTTAGTTTCAGGGGAGTTTACTAATCAATTACACCTGTACTTCTTCTCTGAATTTCGCCAAAGTCAAGAAGTTCGCCGTCAACCGTCTAAAGCTGCAGCTCCATCACATGGTCCAGTCGGGGATGGATCTAGAGTGGCATCGTCGGTTGTTTGAAGCAGCTCTTGATGATCTCGACCGGGATGGACCTGACAAACCAGGTGCTCGAGATCACGCTTGAAGATGATGAGTCTGGCAC
>NZ_JBFRCY010000772.1:0-2082 GCF_052113305.1 Terriglobus sp. YAF25 | reverse complement strand
GAAGCGGCGTTTTCATTGCGGAAAACGCCCATGGATCCGGAAGCCCTGCACGACACCTACAGGGAAAACGCGCTACAGCCCACGCACCGTCACTTCCGCTGCTCGCCTATGGATTTCTGCTGACCGGCCTGGGTACGGCTCTATTGGGTCCCATCCTTCCCCTGCTTGCAGCCAGTCATCATCTCTCGGACGCCTCAGTCGGCCTGCTACCGCTGGCACAGTTTCTAGGCGCCACTGTCGGCGGCATGACGGTCTTTCGCCGGCCGCAATACAGCTTCGGAGTTGGCGCCTTCGCCGCCGCGGCCGGGCTTGCTCTCTTTGCGATGTCACCTGCTCTACCGATGCTCATGGCCGTGCTCTTTGGCGGAGCCTGGGGTATCGGCCAGATGATCGCTTCCTCCAATGTGATTGCAGGCTCACGCTATACGCAGAATCGCGCCTCCGCTCTCACATTGCTCAATGCCCTGTTCAGCGTCGGTGCGTTGCTGTCGCCGCTGTTCGCCTTCTGGCTTACACCTCACATGGCGCTACGATCGATGCTGTTGGGTTTCGCAGCTCTTTTCGCGATTGCAGCACTGTTCTTTGCTTTCGAACGTAGCCGGAGCGCCATCGCGCTTCCAGACGGCACCTCCTCAGGTGCCTCAGGCGCTCCATCTGTCGGCCTTCCCCTCTTCCTTTTCTTTACCCTTCTGCTTGCCCTGTACGGAGCGTATGAGAGCAGTTTCAACGTCTGGCTTACCACCTACATGCTCCGCTATGGAGGGCGTTCTCTTTCTGAAAGCCAGGCCGTGACCTCAGCGTTCTGGATCGCCCTCGCCTGCGCCCGTCCCCTCTCTTCAGCCGTTCTTCTGCGTCTGAAGGACACGTTGCTGCTACGTCTTGCGCTGGTAGTGCTGGTGATCAGTACACTGGCGCTGCTCTTCGCTCATACTGCCGTCGAAATCACCGCCGTGGCCGTCATTCTGGGGCTCTCCCTCGGTCCGGTCTTTCCGGTGACCTTCGCCCTGATCCTCGGCCGCAAACCGTCTCCACGGCAGGCGGGTGTCATCATCGCAGCCTCCGGCCTGGGAGCCGCCCTTCTGCCATGGTTTATGGGAGTTGTTTCGCGGCAGGCGAGCTCGCTGCGTACGGCATTTCTGCTTCCGCTCGCCGTTGCTGTGGGCCTGCTGCTGTTCTCCTTCAGGCTAACCCGTTCTAGCGAATAGAGCGCTACCTGCTACCAGCCGAGAGTTCGCCTAGAATTTCGGCCTCGCGCGTAGCCTCTACGTCCTCGATACGGAAGACATGTGTTTCCTTCGGAGGCTCGAACCGTCCCGACCCTAGATACGCGGCAACAATGCCTGCAGTTAACTCCGGATGCAGGACTGCCAGCGGAACCAGATATTTCTTCGACTTCACCAGCGATTCGGCAACTCCGTTCACGCGGGTACTGCGAGGGATGTCACCGGGCAGCTGCGGAATGACGAAGGTAGTCAGCTCCAGCTCATCGTGTTTGCGGGCATACTTCACGAAGGATTTTGCAATCTGCTTCGGGGTGGTGATGCCGCCATCGGCCAGGATATTGCGGTGAACCGCCTTGGGGAAGTACAGGTTCAGCAACTTGCGCGAGAAGTCAGCACAGTTCTGAAACAGCAGGTTGAAGTGGCTGCGATTGTGGCCTTCGTTATAAGCCGTAATCAGCTCCGCATCCTGCGCAGCCGTCGTCCTTACCTGGAAGCCGTAGATCTTGCGGTCGTACGAAGATCCGACCATCTGGATCCAGTCGCCTTCCGGGGTGCTTCCATCCGCCGCATCCGGCACAATCTCACGCAGGTGGCGACGGCGGTATACATCCCGAAGATCCGTCTCTAGCTGTACTGTCGCAGCCAACGGGATGTCGTTTCTGTCTTCCACGGCATACAGGTACGGGATCAGAGGAATGGCTACCCAGTCGTAGTGATTCACCTTGTAATAGCGGCTGATCACCGCCCCCAGCTCGCCAGGCCTGCACGTCCGCAGGCTGACCGAAGTCTCGGCGCAAACATGGTCAAGATATACAGCAGCATGGCCTGTCGGATTCATCTCTCCGAACCGGCCGAAAGG
>NZ_JBFRCY010000771.1:0-3580 GCF_052113305.1 Terriglobus sp. YAF25 | reverse complement strand
GTCGAGAAGGGGATGTTGGTGTCGTCGTGGAAGTCGACGTACACGCGAATGTCCGTGTTCAGAGAGCCCATCTGGGGCATGCCGGCTCGGTCTTTATCCGTAGAAAATGCCACCTGGATCGAGAGGCAATCGAACTTCTGTCCGTCAATGGTGCAGGTGCTGCGGTATGGAGCTGCCATTTGGGGGAATCCTTTCGGCTGTGCGCAGATTGCGCGAATCATTTTTGCGAGCAGAGCGTGGACGTCGGTGCCGGTGTCCTTAGTTGCTCAGGCGGATGTCCTGGAAGTTCTGCTGATTCAATGCCGGCTCGATATCGAGTACGAGCATGTGATTCAACGTGGGCGAGGTGCCTTCGGCAAGAACGTCTTCCGTGCTGCCTGCCTGTGTACGGGTCAGGAAGTCAAGAGGGTTTGAGGTCTCGAAGCGGCGGATCCAGCCGTTGAAGCTATAGGAAATCAGCGCATCCTGCTGCGAATCGTCTTTCCAGAATTCGATCTTTACCGGCTTGATCTTGTCA
The DNA here is from genome assembly GCF_052113305.1 of Terriglobus sp. YAF25. NCBI lineage: Bacteria > Pseudomonadati > Acidobacteriota > Terriglobia > Terriglobales > Acidobacteriaceae > Terriglobus > Terriglobus sp. YAF25. The sequence continues at coordinate 3,063 of NZ_JBFRCY010000771.1, read as the reverse complement.
CGGGTAACGACATTGGCCAGATCGAACAGGTGCTTGACCGTCGAGAAGGGAAGGTTCTGATCGTCGTGAAGATCGGCCCATACCCGGATCTTGGTCGCGAGCGAACCCATCTGGGCAACGCCGGCGCGATCCTTGGCGGTGTTGAACTTCACGCTGGTTGTGACGGCCTGAAACTTCTGGCCATCGATGGTGACTGTCGTACGATATGGATTTGCCATGAGCTCTCCTTAGTGTGATTGGCGAAATTGTCCCTTCGTACTAGACCGAATCGCCGGGTCGAATAAGTTTTTGAAGCAGGGATTGCACCCGGTTTGCCACATACTGCAAAGCCGCCGGGGCTGAAGAACCTGAGGTATCGGTCGGACGGAGTACCTGCAGGTTCTCGTCGTGCGCCAGGGTTTGGACTTGCTCTCCCTCCGCGCGATCTTGTTGACATGAGGCAGCGTGCTCCTCGCCCGCATTCTGAATAGCTTGTGTTACAGGAGAATGAGGTTGCACACCACGTGATGTTCCTCGCATCGAAAGGGTGACACCGTTCACATGAGGATCCATACCGGCTGCTTTGCGCTGCTCGGCATCGCGTGCTGCAGAACCCGCGGCAATACGGAAGTTGGGGCGCTCTGCTGGTGCGGATTCACTCTCCGCACTCTCAGCAGCGCTACCCGGACGCAGACCATGTATGGTGAATCTCAGCTGGGCCATGTTCGACGCTCTGGATGGTTTGAATTACGCTTTTGCAGGTTCCGGACGGCTGAACTCAGGGACGTCGATCTTCAGAACAAACGTCTCGGCTGGTCCGGTCGGCATCACGTTTAGCGTGATGTCACAGATACCCTGCATACGCTTGTTTGAATCCTTATCGACAAACAGGTCATAGCCGAGGATCGTACCCTGTTCCACCTGTTCGTCGAGAAGCCTCTTGAGCGGGGTTTCAGACGCTCCATGGAGAGATGCTCCATCTCGCCGATCAACGGTTCGATGYGGGCTTTCATCGCTCCATTGACTCGTCCAAAGCGTGAACCGACAGGACCCTGTGCCAGACCTTGAGCATCATCCGCGCGCGCAACCGCTCCTGCGAACACCATGGATGGTGGACCATACAGCCCATCCTGTGCATCGGCATCTTTCTCGAACCAGTGAGCCTCGCGCAACTGGAGATAGCCCATCAAGCATACGTCGGCCGCGGCCTGGTCTTCCGGACGCTTCAGGAACTCGTACTTGCCGCCGGGAAGGAAGTTGCGCTCAACGTTTTTGAAGGATTTCTCGTCGTCCAGGTCGCCAATCAGCAGCATGCCCCAGGCGTTGGCCAGTGTTTCCAGCTTCTCGCGAATGGGCTGAGGATAGTAGCCCGGAACCACCAGGTTACAGATGTCGTCACGGAAGTTGAAGTTATCGTTTCGCTGTACGACAAAATGCTCCATGGCGGCGATGTTCATCGAAAAGATGTCTTTCATCGCCTTGGCATCGGCATTCAGAATATAGAGCTCAACCGGTTTGCGAACCTTGCCGTCGCCGACCTTCGCATTCTCGAAGAAGAGCTGCAGTTGACGGTATGAGAGTTCAAGCGGGCGGATCTGTTCAAAGACCTGGCGCAGCAATTCATCGCGGACGCTCTCGGCACTGTCGATTTGGCCCTGAAGCTTCTTGACCGTCTCGTCGTAGGTGTCGTCAGCGCTGATGAGCTGTTCGAAGTTCGTCAGCTGTGACAGAAACTCCTTCGCTGACTGTGCGGAGAAGATACTCGCGATCTCCCGCTTTTCATTGGTAAGGCCGGGATGCAGGTCCGCGAAGATATCCTGCAACAGCTCGCGTGCCGGGCTGTCGGCGATGATCTGTTCTGTCGTGAGAGTAGGTGTTTGTGTCTCTGCCATGGCTACTTCTCTCCTTCCGCAACGCGCTCGAGCTCGCTGCGCAACTTGCCAAGTGCTTCTACGATCTCTTTACGCTGTTCCGCATTTCCCCAGGCTCTGCGTACCGTCGGCAGCTTCCATCGGTCTTTCAAGCGATAGAGCAGATCGATATTTGCTCTAAGATCGGCGAGATCGTTGCGCAGATAGCTCACATTGCCGTCAGCGTCGCGAACTTCATGGCGCTTCTGCAGATTTTCGGGTTCGAAATCCTTGATCGAACGAAACTGAAGGTCCGCGCGAAATTCGGTTTCGCCATCACCGGTATAGCCACGGAAGTTAAGCTTCGGCTCGAATTTGCGGAAGGCATCTTGCAAATCTTCGACCTTGGCGAGCGCTTCGGTTTCCGAAGCGGCTTCACCACCGACTCGATTGATCGTCATGGGCAGCATGGCTGCGGCGGTGGAGGTGGGGACCTTACGAACTGCTGGGGTAACACCCTTGCGAACAACTTTTACCAAAGGCATAAGGGGGAGGCTCCTGTTGGTCTATCGGTCGAAGGTGAGTCTCGTTCGTGAGAACTCATCTCGCGGTTGAATTTGGGTTGTCTGGGAGGCTGAGCGCTGAATGGGAACACTGACTGCCCCGTTCGTTTCGAAGCCTGATGGGGGAGTTTCTATAGATCGAATCTGGACACTGGATGCGGAAGTAACGGCGGCTCCATTGCTCCATCGTTTGGAGCGTTGGGGAACCATGCCCGCGTACTGTTCACCCCAGATGAGCCGAGGAACCCAGAACCAGAGAATCAGCATTGCCACAAATGCCGCCGCAAAAAGTAATGTATGCAGAACGAACATGGTCCAACCGGATTCGGCAGAAGGGTGGACCTGGATCAAAGCCTGCAATTCCGGTGCCAATGCAAGGCGCGTAAATGTCGGAGCATTCGTAGCCGGCGCAATCCAACGTATAGGGGCACTTTGAAGGGAAGCTCCATCCATGGTCCGGAAGGTTGCGTTCCATTGATGATCGTGTCCCATCAATGCAATGCGAGAGCTCTCCGAGAGCAGCCATGTTATCTGCATCTCGTGGCTGACAGCCGAGCGGCTTGAGTGCAGCGCGGCCAGCAGTTCACCCGCATCCGACGCGTAGAAAAATCGTTTTGAGAGTTTCTGCACCCGCATCCGACGCGTAGAAAAATCGTTTTGAGAGTTTCTGC
>NZ_JBFRCY010000770.1:0-2090 GCF_052113305.1 Terriglobus sp. YAF25 | reverse complement strand
CCCATATCCTCCGCGAAGGACGAGTTTCGGAGTTGCTGAATATGCAAAACCGATGCGAGGCATGACGCTGCCGTAGTAGGGATCGACAAGTCCCCGGCCATAGCCTGCTGCCGTGGCCTGTGCGCTGCCGTCGATTAGAATGACCGCTGGATTCCCCGGATCGATCGTCGACATCTTGTGATGGACTTCATAGATTGGTTGAACATACTCGTACCGTACGCCCAGGTTCAGCGTGAGCCGTGGAGTGACCTTCCAGTCATCCTGAGCGAAGTAGGCGTCGCGCCACGACCGCATTCCGACTGGGCCGGCGACTCCGCCTTTGCTGATGAATCCGGCGCGGTTCAGCACAAAATCAGCCGCGGTATATCCGGTGCTGTATCCATTGGGGTTGCCATTCGGACTGGCTGTACCGGGGCCGAGATAGTAGAACCCGCCGAGAGAACCATCGTTGCCCGGATAGAAGTTGTTCTGCTGCTGACGAAGGAACTGCACACCGAATTTGATGGTGTGGCGGTTCTTCAGCCAGGTGAAGTTGTCGCCATAGAGAAACGTGTTCAGCGTGTAATTGGTGCCGAGATTTGCGTTACCGAGAGTGGTGTACTCGGTTCCGTTGGAGGCCCGGAAGCCCTGTGGGCTGGCCGAATCGCTCATAGCGAGGGCCGTGAAACCGGCGAACGCCTGGGAGACCGCGTTATTCGATCCAATGCTGAGGAGCTTGTCGCCATTGAGTCCGAAGACTCCGGTCGGATCCAGCAGCACAGCACCGTTGTTTTGAATGCGGGTGTAGCCGGCGCGGAACTCATTCACCATCGACGCATTGAGGGTATGAACTTCATTGATGGCGACTCCGCGGACCGGGTAGGTCGGAGCGCTGGCGAAGCTGACCGGCAGAACATTGGTTGTGGTCTGTCCCTGCTCGGCCTTGCTGAACCGCACGGAGAGGGTGTCTTTCTCCGCGGCCTTCCAGTCGACTTTGATGTCGAACTGATTGCCGTAGTTCCGGTTCTTCGTCGGTCCCTGATAGTTATTGCGTGCCGGCGTATTGCTTCGGTCCGGCGTGCGGTTAGGCAGGGGATATACCTCCGGGTGCGCGAACAGATAGACGGCAGCCGGGTTCAGAACGGAGACTTTGTTGTTCGCGTAGGCGGGAAAACCGCTCGCAGTCGGATCATATAGCTGAATCAAACGAGCGTTGGAAGTGCACACGCCGCCTGAGTCGCCGGAACACATAAGGCTGCGATCAAGAAGCTCGGAGAAATCACCCTGCCTCATCTTCGTCGTCAGGACAGTTGCTGTTCCAATACCGCCGGAGTGGTACCGTCCGCCCTGGTAGTCAGCAAAGAAGAAGAGCCTGTCATGGAAGATAGGGCCGCCGAATGTCCCACCGAAGATATTGCGGGTAAAGGACGTCTTGGGAATGATTGTCGTGCCGTGTTTGTTGGCCCATGTGTTCGCATTCAGGTTGAAGTTCGACAGGTAGTAGAACGCGCTTCCATGCCATTGATTGGTGCCGCTCTTGGTTTGATAGAGGATGTCGCCGCCAAGCACGTTGCCATACTCCGCGGGTGCGTTGGCAGAGATCACCTGAACCTGGCCGATGGCGTCGACGCTCGGGTTATAGCCGGGAATATCGTCCAGCGTCTGGTTGATATTCATGCCATCCAGCAGGTATTGATTCGTCTGCTGCCGGTTTCCGTTCACCGATACGCTTTGGTTCGAGCTGATAGGCCCGGAGACTCCGGCCTGGTTTACGAAGCCATTGGGATTTGTACTGACGGCACCCGGTAGAAACATGGTGAGAGCAACAAGATTGCGGCTTACCAGCGGGATATTCTCAATGGCTCGCGTGTCGAGAGTTGTAGCAAGCGTGGGAGTCTCCGTATTAATCAGCGGCACAACCTCTGAGGTGACCTCGACGTTTTGTGCCTGGCGGGCCAGCAGCAATTTCATATCAACTTTGGCGTTCTGTCCGGTTTCAAGGACGAATGGACCGAATGTGGTTGTCGCGAAGCCGGCAGATTCGACCTTTATCTGATAGTTCCCAATCTGCAGAAAGCGAATGGCGTAGATTCCTTCGTGGTTCGTGGTGG
>NZ_JBFRCY010000769.1:0-3193 GCF_052113305.1 Terriglobus sp. YAF25 | reverse complement strand
GCCGAAACCACGACCGGACCGGTGGTGCTGTCCGCTCCATATGCCGAAGTTGTCACCTTAACTTCGGATACCATGTCGGCATTGATCGTCTGGTTAGCATTGCAGTTGCATCCTGGATCCAGGATGTGGGCGCCATCTGAGATCAAATCCGCTCCGCCGGCACGGTCGGGAGCGCCGTTCGCTGTGACACCGCGTCCCACTGCCGAAGCAATACTTGTAACCTGGGTGTCGTAGCCAGGCTTGTTTTGGACGCCGTTATAGCTGGTATTGACGTTAAACCCGGGCAGGGTCTTCAGTAGCTCGGTAACGTCCCGACCTTGGAGGGCAAGCTTCTTAATATTGTTCTCGTACAACGTGCTGGAAAGATCGCCGGACTCCACCACGATCGAAGACGCGGCGACCACGGTAACCGTCGCGTCGTTCGTCGCAACCGCCAACGTAACGTTCAGATCACGGCGATCACCAGGACCAACATGAATCCCCGTCTGTTCGGCGCCTCGGAATCCACGGGATTCAACCTTCACCGTGTAGTCCCCTGCTACCGTGCCGGTGAACACGAAAAATCCTTCGGCGTTGGAAGTTGTACTGCGGATATCCCCGGTTTGCGTGTTGGTGAGACTGACTCGGGCTTTTGTGACGATTGCCCCGGTTGGGTCGGCTACCGTTCCCACGATGCTGCCCGTCTGCTGGCCATGTGCTGATATTGAAAGAGCGACCAGAATGGCCAATACAAGGAACGCTCTCGACATTAGTTTTCGCATCTGCTGCCTCCGAATCCTTCGATAACGGCTCTGGGTCGCCGTCCGTTGCGGCCACTGCTCAGAAAGTGAATCGAGCGAATCCTGCAAGCGAGGAACCGCGATTGTGAAGTTCCATCTCGCACAAAGTTGTTTAGAGCCTTCGAACGTTGCCATGTTCTTGAAACAAAGAGGCTTAATCGCTTGTTACATGCCGGCTCCGACCTCGTTAACGGCCCAAGAGAGGGGTCCTGCGCCTCTGATTTTTCTTCCAGGGCGGGCTAAACAGGCGATGTCTCAAACTCGATGCGAGCCGGACATCCCGGTGTGAGTGCGGTTGCTGACAGAGACGGCACCGGAGTCAGCTTCGCGCCAAACCATGCGGTCGACATTTGAAAGCTGCAGGATTGGGACAATGCTCGGCAAACCTAAGACAGTCCCTGTGGAGCTTTCGGGTTGCGAGAGGCGCGGCCTAAATGGAATGAGGGCATTCCGAAGGCTCACTAGGCCGGTATAAGCAGCCGATCTAACGCCTAGTGATTTCAATGCGTTTAACGTTTGTAACGCGACCCAGCAAAGGCTCCGTCGGCCATGCGGAAGATTCTTTATCTGGCGGGGCGGCAGTTGTACTATGAATTGAAATTGATTTGGAGCACTCCCCATGGGGCAAGTTGCCGACTCAGAATCGGCCTATTCAGAATTAGAAGCGGTGCTCACCGCTCTGGCACGCAATCCACGCCTGGCCAAGCTCTTGAAATTCGTCTCCGAACGATCTCTACAGGGCAGGACCGAGGAGATAAACGAATACTCCATCGCCACGGAGGTCTTCGACAGGTCAAAAGCCACCTTCGATGGTTCCACTGACTCCATCGTCCGCGTCGAGACGTTCCGGCTGAGGAAGAGACTTAAGGAGTATTACGAGACCGGCGCCTGCTGGTCGGCTATCAGGGAAGTCCGAAAATCGACAGCTCAGGCGCATATTGGGAAGCCGATCGCTACTTCTCTGGGGGTGCCGCGTTCGAACGCCCACATTTGCCCGTTTCACGGACGAGCGACCCGATGCTGTTCGATCAGTGGCGAACAGGCGACTTCTCTTACGACATTCCCCTCGCGCCGGGCCCCTATGAGCTACACCTCTTCTTCGTTGCAACGCCGCCTGAAGATTTTAAGACGCAATTCTTCAATGTGAGCGCCAACGGCGAATTACTCCTGAGCAACTTCAATATCAATGCGGACGCGCTGGGAACGAATATCGCCGACGAGAAGGTCTTCAAGGAGATCCATCCGGACAAAGACGGCTACCTCCATCTGAAGTTTTTCATAGGGCGGTCCGCGCCCTCACTGAATGCGATTGAGATTCTGCCCGGACTGCCCCACCGGCAGCAGCCTGTGCGGCTGGTCATGCAACCGACTGCAGTCCGGGACCATATCGGGAATCTGTGGCATTCGGATAACTACTTCAGCAACGGCGCAACCAACGATCAGCCGCGAACGGTCAGTGGCACTCCAGACCCAAATCTTTACGCGTGGGAGCGATATGGCCATTTCACCTACTCCATTCCGGTGGATACTCGAGGCCGTTATACGCTCGTGCTTCACTTCGCGGAACTCTACTGGGCCCCGGAAACTCCAGGCTCCGTCGGCGTGGGAAGCCGGGTGTTTCGGGTCTATTGCAATGGCTCAACACTACTCGACGACTTCGACATCTTCAAAGAAGCCGGCACCCAGCGTGCCCTGACCAAAACATTCCATCACTTACGACCTTCCCAGGAAGGAAAACTCGACATAACGTTCGACCCCATCGTAAATTACGCCACGGTCTCCGCAATCGAAGTCATCGACGAGTCGGAATGATCGCGGTTAGGGTGTGAATTCATCATGGTTTGTTCTCACCCGTATTCTCGACGTGGAGAGTCGCCTGAACGGGAAGTTTGTCACTTGATCCTCCGGCGAGTACACGAATCGATTCTTTCTCGATGCACCAGACGTGACCAGCTTCATCCCAATAGGCTAGATCGCGCGGTTTGAGATTGAATACAACATTCCTGGAGGCGCCTGATTCGATATGGATGCGCTCAAACGCCTTAAGCTCGAGCTGAGGACGTTCCACTGCCGAACCCAGATGTTGGACATAGATCTGTACCACTTCGTCGCCGGCGCGATTGCCCGTATTCTTTACCTTCACGCTTACACGGACCTCACCATCGGCGTTCACGTTGTGAGAGCTAAGGCTTAGATCTTCATACGTGAATGTCGTGTAGCTCAATCCGTACCCAAACGCGTAAAGCGGCTTTTGCTTCGCGTACATATAGGTGCTGCCGTGTCGAATGTTGTAATCAGTAATTGGCGGCAGTTGCGCATCGCTCTCAGGCCAGGTCTGGTTCAGGCGGCCCGCCGGCGAATATTCACCGAAGAGTACGTCGGCGAGGCCATGACCTTCCTCTTCACTGTTGTGG
>NZ_JBFRCY010000768.1:0-2101 GCF_052113305.1 Terriglobus sp. YAF25 | reverse complement strand
CTATTCTCCCTGTTGCAGCCAGTAACGCGACTTGCAACTAGGGAATGTATAGAAGTCTGAAAAAACTGTGTCAAGAGAAAAGTGAAGAAAGTTGTAACGAAGTTTGCGACGACCCGAATGCGAACTCGTCTCAACACTCGATGACATTCAATGCAAGACCTGCGAGCGAGGTCTCTTTATAGCGCGATTGCATGTCGAGACCTGTCTGATACATCGTCTTGATCACCTGATCGAGCGATACTTTGTGGCCTTCTGTTTCATGCATGGCCATGCGTGAAGCATTCACTGCCTTTACGGCTCCCATCGCATTGCGTTCAATGCATGGGATCTGTACGAGGCCGCCGATTGGATCGCATGTCATGCCGAGGTTGTGCTCCATGGCGATCTCCGCTGCGTGTTCCACCTGGTCGTTGCTGCCTTGCAATGCGGCGACGAGTCCGCCTGCAGCCATGCTGCAGGCAACGCCCACCTCGCCCTGGCATCCCACTTCAGCTCCTGAGATGGAGGCGTTCTCCTTGTAGAGCACACCGATAGCGGCGGAGGTAAGGAAGTAGCGCAGAATACCTTCAACGTCTGCATCCGGAATGAAGTTCAGGTAGTAGTGCGCGACTGCAGGGATAATGCCCGCCGCTCCGTTTGTCGGTGCGGTGACCACACGCCCTCCCGCGGCATTCTCTTCATTGACCGCCATGGCATAGACGGTGGCCCAGTCCATCGGCGCCAGCGGATCTTTACTGCCCTCTGCGCGTAGACGTGCCGCGAGTCTCGGAGCGCGCCGGCGTACATTAAGACCGCCGGGAAGAATGCCTTCTGTCGTGATGCCTTTCTCCGTGCACTGCTGCATCACCTTCCAGATGGCGAGGATACGCTCCCGAACCACTGCCTCACTGCCGGCGAGTGCGACCTCGTTCGCCATGATGGCTTGTGCAATCGTCAGGCCATGTTGCGCGGTAATCTGCAGCAGTTCAGCCGCCGAGTGAAACGGATACGGTACGTTACGTGCGGTAACAGCACTTTGCCGTCCGAAGTCCTCGGCCTGCACTACAAAGCCGCCTCCGATCGAGAAGATCGTCTCCTGGTGCAGCGTATTGCCTTCCGCATCAAACGCCGTGAACCGCATACCATTCGGATGAGAGGGAACTGCAGGATCGGGATACATCTGGTTGCGGAGGAAGAGAAGCTCCACTCCTTCACGCAGTGTCACGGCATGATCCGCCGCCAGTTGGATGTGGCCATCCGTTTGCCAGGCAGTAAGGAGTTGCTCGATGGTCGTGGGTGTTACCTGATCTGGAGCTTCGCCCGACAGACCAAGCACAATCGCCTTATCGCTGCCGTGTCCGTGCCCGGTGAGCGCCAGGGAACCGAAGAGTTCCACGGAGACCCGGCTGGTCCGCGGAAGCAGGCCGGCTTGCCGCAGATGCTGCGTGAATTGCAGAGCAGCGCGCATCGGACCGACTGTGTGTGAGGAGGAGGGGCCGATGCCGATCTTGAAGAGTTCAAAGAGAGAAGTATTCACGGTCGTTCACTAGCCGGCCGTTGCAAAGCAGAAAGGCAGAGCTGCCGGCTCTGCCTTTCAGAGTACATGGATGAAACACCCTAGTGCTTTACTGTCTTGCTCTTATGCTTCGGAACAATCGGAGCGGAGGGGCGCACTGAGGTCAGGCGAATGGCTGCCGCCGCAGCCGTAATTCGTACCGCCGGTTTGCTGTCGAGAAACAGAGGGATGAGATTCTGCGCGAGATCCGGATCCCGGAAGTCGCCGAGCATACGCACCGCAGTCAGCCGTACTTCCTGGTCCTTATCTTCGAGCGCGTCCACCAACTCCTTGCGGACCTCCGGGGTCTTGTTCTGCGCGATCAGTTCAGCCGCAATGACGCGCGGACTGTCTCCGCCGGCCTTGTGCAGATAGTTGTACGCCGCGATGCCGATACCGAAGGGACCAAGGAAGAACGGAGCCGTCATCTTTGCGAGCTCAGTAGGGGAGTGCACATCTTTATTGGCCTGATGAATCGCTCCGCCAAGCACGCCCGCGTTTCCTTTACGGTCGCCTTCAACGACTGCGAAGAGAAGATCTTGTCCTGAGTGGTCTCCCATACTCCAC
>NZ_JBFRCY010000767.1:0-2105 GCF_052113305.1 Terriglobus sp. YAF25 | reverse complement strand
TGCCCGGGTGCCCCGCCCTCGCAACGCTAGGGTGGGCTAGGAATACCCAAAATTCTTAACAACAAATACAAAGCGAATTTTGTCGATATAGCAGGGCGCTAAACCAATGCTGATTCCGATTCGGGGATGCGCTTATGACCGCTGGTGCTTGCTCCTGCATGGGGATGCAGTGCCAGGCTGTCGATGACTGGACCCAGGGCGAAGATTGCCATGAGGACGATGGCCCAGCGGAAGTCGCTAAGATCCGGGTGAGCTGCCGAGTGTCCCTTGGCCATGGCGACGATGCGCAGCGTGATGGCTCCCACTGCGACGCCCATGCCGGCGCTCAGTTGCATGATGGCGCTGAGAAATCCATTTGCTCGGCTCATCCGTTCTGCCGGGATCTCTGCATAAGCCAGGGTTGTCAGGCAGGTGAACTCCAGCGACCGGCAGGCACCGTGGATAAACAGGATGAAGAGCAGCAGAGCCGTAGGCGTGCCCGGTGTCAGCAGAGCGCATAGGCCGATGGTGCCCACGGTGATGAGGCCGTTAACGATCAGCAGGCGGCGGAAGCCGAAGGTCCTCAGCAGCGGCAGCACGATCGACTTCATGCTGAAGTCACCGCCAAAGAGCGCAAGCAGATACAGACCGCTGCGGAAGGCGGTCAGACGGAACGCAATCTGAAACATGAGTGGGAGCAGGAATGGCAGGGCCATGACTCCCACGCGAAAGGCACTCGCTCCATAGATGGAGAGCGAGTAGGTCTTGTTCCGCATCGAATCGAAATCGATGAGAGAGGTCTTTGGCCGCCGGCGCGCATACAGAATCGCAAAGACGCCGCAGGTCAGGCTGAACGCCAACGTCATCGCCGGGGTGACCCATCCGGATTCGCCTTCGCCGAACTTCTCCATGGCGTAGACAGAGCCGGCAGAGGCGATGCCCGCCAGGATGAAGGTTCCCCAATCGAAGGGGTGCCGTTCGTGGACATGGGTGTTTTCAATCCAAAGCACCGCCAGGATGAGAGCCGCGATCCCGAAGGGCACGTTGATCAGAAAGATCCAGTGCCAGCTGAAGTAGGTCGTAATGAAGCCGCCCAGTGGGGGACCGAGCACGAGAGCGGTCAGCCCCGGCCAACTGATGTAGGCGATGGCCTGCGCCAGGCGATCCTTCGGTGTTTCGCGGAGGACAATGAGTCGGCCGACCGGAACCATCATGGCTCCGCCGATGCCCTGCAGAATGCGCATCAGGGTGAACTGCGTCAGGGAATGGGCTCCGGCACAGAGCACGGAGGCTAGGGTGAAGAGCGATACGGCGGTCGCAAAGACTGTGCGGGCACCGAAGTGGTCGGCCACCCATCCACTGATAGGGATCAGTACGGCCAGCGTCAGCATGTAGACCGTCATGCCGATGTTCAGGCTGACAGCGCTGGTGTGGAAGCTCTTCGCCATCTGTGGAAGCGCGGTGGCGATGATGGTTCCATCGAGATTCTCCATGAAGAAAGCCCCCGCGATGAGCGAGGTGACATAGAGAGGAGATCGCGTCTTCATCTTTCTATGATAGGAGGCGCGGCAGGAACGCGTGTTAATCCCGAAAAATCAGTGACATCCCGATATTGATGAGCAAAAAAATACCCCCGGGGATCCGGGGGTGGTTGTAGAAAACTTTGGCTGACGGTGTGAGGCTAGCTCAGCGCGGTCTGGGCGAACTTGCGGACCATGGCCAGCAGCAGCTTGCGGTCGGAGTCGGATAGGTTGGCTGAGTAGCGCTGGATCTGGGTGAGGAAGCGAATCTCGTCTTCGGAGAGATTCAGCGTGCTCATCTCGCGCCCGACGCTGTCTTCGGCGAAGAACTGGCTCAGGGGCAGATCGAGTGCCTGAGCGATCTTTTGCAATGTTTCCAGGGACGGAACCGTGTGCCCGTTCTCCACTCGTGACAGGTAGCAGCGGAGTAGCCCGGTGCGCTTCTCGATATCGCCCTGGGACATGCCCTTCTGCAGGCGGAACCCGCGGATCGTAGCTCCGATGTTCATAGAAGCAGGCTCCGGTTCGGAGGGAAGGGGTGGAAGGATTGTCTGCATGTCAGCCATTGACCACAAAGTAACGACCGGTGCAAAGTAACGACCGGTG
>NZ_JBFRCY010000766.1:0-2110 GCF_052113305.1 Terriglobus sp. YAF25 | reverse complement strand
AGCCGAGGATGACCGGTCTCCGGAGATCAATGACCTGTCGAAGAGCTTCGGTCTGGAGGTACGGCAGGCGATGAACCAGGTCGTCATCATCACGACGACTGGTGGAGCCCAGCCCGTAGCTGCCGGCCTGGATTATGAAGACTGGGATGAAATTGTAGGAACGATTGCCGGGGACGATACGGTGCTGGTGATTTGCGGCGATATCGAACAGGCCAAAACCATAACCGCGCGGATTGCGGAGCTGATTAGATAAGAAGATGACGACGGCGACAGAGGTAAAGACGGAGTTGACGGCAACGACGGGCAGCGTACGCACGGCACTTGCGGGCGTTAGCGGCTATGCCGGCGGAGAGCTGGCGCGGTTGCTACTGAAGCACCCCCGGTTACAGGAGACCAGGCCCATTTTCATTGGCCGCGAGGCCACCACACTGAGCGAGCTGCAGCCGCATCTTTACACCATTGACGAACAGGAATTGCCTGTAGTTCCCTACCCCACCTGGAGCGAGCTGAAGGCCGCCGGCGTGGACATTATCTTTCTGGCGACTCCGCATGAGCAGTCGCGGGAGTGGGTACCGCAGATTCTGAACGCCGGTCTCCGCGTGGTGGATCTGAGCGGAGCCTGGAGGCTGAAGTCGGCGTCCAATCGGGCTGTCTATAAGCTGCACGATGCCGATGCGGAGCTGGCGGCGAAGCTGGATGCCGAAGCGGTCTTCGGCTGCCCGGAGCTGCATCATGACGCTATCCGCAACGCGCGGCTGGTCGCCAACCCTGGCTGCTACGCCACCAGCGTCATTCTAGCGCTACGGCCTCTGGTCGCCGCGGGGCTGGTAGATATCGAACATGGCATCGTCTGCGACGCCAAGAGCGGCGTGAGCGGCGCCGGCAAGGCTCCGACAGCAAAGACACACTTTATGCATGCCGCCGACAACCTCAGCGCTTATGCCGTCTTCGGGCACCGGCACACAGGCGAGGTCCTTGAGCAGGTGGGCCTGCCGGCCGAGGCGCTGCAGTTCACGCCGCACCTGCTGCCGATTCCCCGCGGCATTCTGTCGACGATCTATCTGCGGCTGAAGTCCCGGATGGACAAGGCTGCCGTGGAACAGGTCTTCCGGGAGTTCTATGCCGGCCATCCGCTGGTGCGGATCTTCAAGGCCGGGAGCCTGCCGCAGATCCAGTACATCGTGCGGACGAACTACTGCGATCTGGGATTCGAACTTGCGGCAGATGGCCGGCGCATGGTGCTGGTGAGCTGTCTCGATAATTTGCTGAAGGGCGCGGCCGGACAAGCCGTGGAGAACATGAACGTAATGTGCGGATGGAAGGAAGAGGAGGGCCTGCTGTGAAGTACGTCGTGAAATTGGGCGGTGCGGGCCTGGAGAACGAGAAATTGCGGATGGATTGCGCGCGCGCCATCGTGGAACTAGCCAAGGATGGCCACCAGGTGGCCGTGGTGCATGGCGGCGGTGTACAGCTAACCAAGACGCTGGCGGCTCTGGGCAAGAAGAGTGAATTTATCCATGGACTGCGCGTTACCGACGCCGAGACCCGAGATGCGGCCTTGATGGTCTTGGCAGGCCGTGTCAACAAGTCGCTGGTGGCGGCTCTGGGACAGCTTGGCCAACAGGCCGTCGGCCTCGCCGGCGGTGATGGCAATGTCTTCCGTGCACGGAAGAAGAAGACCAACCCGGATCTGGGTTTTGTCGGCGAGATTGCCGCGACCGATCCGACGTGGCTGGATGCAATCTGGAAGATGGGAGCCATCCCGGTCATCTCGTCCATTGCTTTAGGTTTTGACGGTGAGTACTACAACGTAAACGCAGATGAGATGGCCTCGGCTGCAGCCGTTGCCACTCGGGCTGATGCCTTGGTCTTCCTGACCGACGTTCCCGGAGTGAAGGGAGCGGACGGAGCAGTAATGCGATGGCTCTCGTTGAAGGAGATTCCTCAGCTCGAGAAGAGCCAGATAATCTCCGGTGGCATGCTGCCCAAGCTGAAGGCGTGCAAGGATGCGCTTCTGGGCGGTGTAAAGCGGGTTCGAATTTTGCCGGCGGAGGCAGCATCCGTGCTGCCGGACCTCGTCCATACACGAGTCAACGACGGTACAGAAGTG
>NZ_JBFRCY010000765.1:0-2110 GCF_052113305.1 Terriglobus sp. YAF25 | reverse complement strand
ACGCGAAGCTTCAGGCCGCTCTTCAGATTGCCCAGGCTCTTCATGCCGCGGGGCACCAGGCGTACTTTGCTGGAGGGTGCGTGCGTGATCTGCTGCTGGGGCTCACCCCGAAGGATTATGACGTGGCCACCTCRGCGACGCCGCAGCAGGTGCAGGCTATCTTTCCGAAGACCGCGGCGGTAGGGGCGCACTTCGGCGTGATCCTCGTGATGACGCCGGGACCGGAGTATCCCGGGCCTGAGGCGGCGGATATCGCCACCGAGGTGGCGACCTTCCGCAACGACGGCTCGTACTCCGATGGACGCCGGCCCGACCAGGTGACCTTCTCGACCTCGCCGCAGGAGGATGTCCGGCGCCGCGACTTCACCATCAACGGCATGCTGCTTGATCCGGCGAGGTTCGCAGGTGGAGCTACAGCCGAAGCGGCAACACTCGACTTCGTCGGCGGCCGCGAGGATCTGCGTGCGCAGCTGGTGCGTGCTATTGGCGACGCGCGGCTGCGCTTTACGGAAGACAAGCTGCGCATGCTGCGGGCGGTGCGTTTCGCGGCACGGCTCGGATACAACATCGAGCCATCGACACATGCAGCCATCCGTGAGCTGGCTTCGCAGATCCACCAGGTTTCTCCGGAGCGGGTGCGTGATGAGTTGACGCGCATGCTGACGGAGGGGAACGCCCACGTGGCATTGAAATTGTTGGACGAGACCGGTCTGCTTGCCGAGGTATTGCCGGAGGCGAAGAAGCTGCAGGGCGTGGAGCAGCCACCACAGTATCACCCCGAGGGCGATGTGTGGGTTCACACACTGCTGCTACTCAAGAAGCTTCCACCCAGGCCGCCGGCGACCCTGGCGTGGGGAGCGCTGCTGCATGACATCGGCAAGCCCGCGACCTTTCGCCGCGCGCCCGATCGTATCCGCTTCGATGGTCATGTGGAAGTGGGCGAACGGATCGCCGTAGAGATCCTGAACCGCCTTCGCTTTTCTAACGAAGACAAAGAACAGATTCTGGCGCTGATTCATAACCACATGAAGTTTGCGGATGTGATGCATATGAAGCAGTCGACGCTGAAGCGTTTTCTGCGCATGCCTCGCTTTGAGGAGCATCTGGAACTTCACTATCTGGACGCGTCGTCGGCGAGCGGAAATTTGGAGCTCTATGAGTTTACGAAGAAGCACTACGAAGAGACTCCTGAAGACGCGATCAAGCCGGAGCTGCTGGTGAACGGCAGAACACTGATCGACGCCGGCTACAAACCCGGGCCGAAATTTACGGAGATGTTGCGCGCGGCGGAAGATGCACAGCTCGAAGGGCAGATTCATTCCACGGAAGAAGGTCTGACATTGGTTGCGGAAGAGTTCGGCTTGCCGGAGTAGGAGAACAATCCGCATCTGGGGCTAGGACGATACGTAAATGGCGTGGTTGTTTCGTCAGGGTTTGCTTAAGGGCAGGGCTTTTTAGCCCCTGAGGGCATTGCTATCACAGGTACCTCAGCGGCTAAAGCCGCGATATTTTTGCAGCTATTTCGGCACGGCTGAAGCCGTGCCCTTAAGCAAGACGAAAGACGAAAGACGAAGACAAAAGCAGAAGCAGAAGCAGAAGCAGAAAAGCGATCGTGGAGTCGATCCGACCTCTCTTGTTTGTTAACTTTCCTCCGCAACCGCGCGCAGTGTTCAGGTGTCTTTCCCGATGTAGCCTTCCATCACATCATGCGTCGCCTTCTGCTTGCCCCCGCCTTTGCTGTCACGCTTCATGCCGCTGTGCTTGGCCACATGCAGCCGGCCGAACCTTTGACGGAGGCTCGCATACACACGCTTCCCGTCGCGGAGCAGCCGGTGTGGCTGGATTATCTTGCCCGTTCACAGAAACAGCGCCTGGCAGACAAGGCCGCCCTGGCGGCGGAGTTGAAGGCGGCGGGACGGACGGAGTCGATTCACTCCAAGACCGGCCACGGCGCGAACTCCATGCCATTGAATCGTGAGGCAGGTTTTTACGCCTCGGCCGAGGCGCACACCACCGCCGAAAACATCGTCAGCTTTCAGACTCCGGCCGGTGGATGGAGCAAGAACATCGAGATCGATAAACATCACCGCCAGCCGGGTGAAGACTACGC
>NZ_JBFRCY010000764.1:0-2111 GCF_052113305.1 Terriglobus sp. YAF25 | reverse complement strand
CGGTACATGGGCATGCGGCCGCTGCGAAATAACAAACAAAGTTGGTCCTGTGCAGTTGAGTAGAGCCGAACTGGCTCCATTCAACTGCACAGGAGTTTCCATGCACAAAACGAACTATCTTTCCCTCGACAGCGCCGTTGTTACTGTGTTCCACCACCGGCGGTAGAAGAGATGCCCACCACCACCTGTGTGCCGCTATCCAACTGGATATCCTGTTTTGCGCCAAGCAGGATGCTGGAAGCCTGAGCCATTCGAGGATCTTGTTGGCCGGGCGCGTTGTTCGCCAGCAACACACCGGGAACCGAGGTGGTGCTGATGGCGATGTTACCGGTTTTGGCTACGACTGTTCCGGGCGCGGGGCTACCTGCTGCAGGACTGTCCCCTCCGGAAGCCGCCGCCGCATTGGAGCTTGGGCTTTGCGGCGCGGCGCCTGCGCTGCTGTCACCACTTGCTGCATTAGCGCCTGGGCTGGATGTACCACTCGCCGGTGGCGCGCTCATCGCGCTTGACCTGCCGGCCGATGCTGCACCGCCCGCTGGAGTGATGGACTGAATTTGCGAATGGATCGGGACACTCTGACCGCCCTTCAGTTCGAGATGGTCAAACTGAAGTACAACCTGGGAGTTCTGTCCTCCTTCACTCGCCTTTACGCCGAGTACATGACCGACGAGCTTCGACCCTTTGGGAATATCAGCTCCGTCCGCGGTCTTGGCTGGTGTCCTGGTCTGGATTACGACGCTGTCGCCATTCTTAGCGGTCTTTGAGTCCAGCTTGCTGACGAGCTCGCCATTCACTGGGCTCAGCGGTGCACTCGATGCTGCAGCAGTATTGGCGTCCTGACTATCAGGAGATGCCGGTGCTGTACTGGCAGGATTCTGCCGGGTGGGTGGGCCATCTGATTGCTGGTCGGGCTGGCTGGTTGAGGGTGATTGCTGAGCCACGAGCGTAAAGCTAGCCATGGCGAGTAGGGTCGTGACGAGCGTCGTGCGTGTATTCATGAAAATCCTCCGTCGATTGCTACTCACGTTTCCGCACCTTCACGATCTCAGCGGGACACGAAGTCCGTGTGCTGTTGCAACCGTGGTGCCAAACACGGCATTCCCGCATACCCTCCATCAAAAGCCGTGGATAGAGTGGATTCAACCCAACGCTGTCTTGGGGAAGTATCGATCTGAACCGACGCACCCCGAATTCTCTGCCGGAAAGACGTAATTCCTTCCGGTCGAAAAGTTCCATCAGCTTTCTTTCCACCGTCAACATAAATGTTCCGATGCACCTGTTATCGCGTCTTCCAGAGGTCCATCGGAGACGCCAAACCGGTCCAAAATTAGACGATTAACCAGCGTGATCTTCTTCTTTCAAACCGTGTAAGCTTGCCCGACAGAGGTTTCTATGAGCTGCATCATTCCCCAGCCATCCAAAGTAACGGACGGTGAGGCGCCCGCCTCCAAGAAGGGTTGCTGCGCGCCTTCGGCGGAGGCACGGCCGGTAGTGGCTGAAGAGCGCTCGGAACTCCGTTCCGGTAGCGATCCCCGAGACCGGATGATCGCGATGCAGGGAGGAACCTTCCTGATGGGAACCGATTATGCCGAAGCCTTTCCTGACGACGGCGAAGGGCCGGTTCGGGAAGTGACTCTCGATCCATTCTGGATTGATCGGTATCCGGTGACCAATGAACTGTTCTCCAGGTTTATCGATGAGACGGGATATCGAACCGAGGCCGAACGCTTCGGATGGTCTTTTGTCTTCTGGGCACACATTCCAAAAGAGCGGTTTTACGAACTTGTGGTCGATACGGTCGCCGCGGCTCCGTGGTGGTGCAAGGTTCCTGGCGCAAGCTGGCGAAACCCGGAAGGACCGGACTCCGCGATCAAAAGCAGAAGCAATCACCCTGTCGTTCATGTCTCATGGAACGACGCTTTGAGCTTCTGCGAATGGTCTGGGCAACGGCTTCCGACGGAAGCCGAGTGGGAGTACTCCGCCCGTGGCGGCCTGGTACAGAAACTCTATCCCTGGGGCGATAAGCTCCGGCCCGACGGAGAGCATCGCTGCAATATCTGGCAGGGAGAGTTCCCCCGTCATGACACGGGAGACGATGGGTATACGGGGAC
>NZ_JBFRCY010000763.1:0-2115 GCF_052113305.1 Terriglobus sp. YAF25 | reverse complement strand
GCCCGGAGGTGTCCTGCTCGCTACGATTCGCGACTATGACAGCCTGCTATCCACCCGTCCATCTTTTCAAGGCCCCGTTTTTTATTCTGAGAACGAGACCAGGCGCATTGTTCATCAGGTGTGGGACTGGGATCAGAACCAATACGACGTTCATCTATACCTAACCTGGAACTCAGCCTCACTCTGGACAAGCAAGCATTACGCGTCTCGATATCGCGCCATAACGCGCGCCGAGCTTACGCAGGGTCTTGAATCACACGGTTTCAGAGAAATCGAGTGGCTGATGCCAGAAGAGACAACGTTCTATCAACCGATCGTGCTCGCCCGCAAAGAAGACAAATCTACTTGACGTGGGCCAGCCTTCTCGTGGAAGCTCGACAGCTTAGATCGCTGCCGCTACGTTTCCGGGGATTCAGACCAAGGGCGAGTTGGATGAGTGATTTGCCCTGTGATCGCCATGCGAGAATTATTCCAAATTTACCCCCTGATTCGCCAGTCGCCGCGGATGGCGGCGGGCGCGTGAAGCCGCAGGTTCGTTGACCCAGAACTTTCGAGACATCCTTCTGCAGCAGGCAAAGGTCGTCTTCCCAACGCGGGAGTAAAAATAGATCTCTCCACTCCAGATCCAGGGACATCAAAGGTTTAAAAGGCGACGCACGCCGAATCGGACCTGGAAACTTTCTTTGAGAGAGGAGAACACTCGATGCCTGAACGCATGAGAGCTGTTGTGGAACTGCCGTGGATGAGTGGGTTGCGTGGCGGGAACCGCAACGTGGCGCTAGAGCATTTTATCTGTAGGTGTAGAGTAGGGCTTTCGCATCTATGGGCGTTTTCCTCAATGAAAACGCCGCTGCACACCCCTTCCGGACCACCCGGCAACAGGGAAAATGTTCTAAGACGCAACCTGATGCTTGGCGTGACCGGCGCGATGCTGGGCGCGTTTCTGCAGGGTTGTTCAGCGAATAGACAGCCTTCCCAAGGGGAAACCAGCCTGGCCAATGCGGCTAAAGACGTCACCATTCCATTGGCGGCGGGGAAGATGAAGAATCCGCTGCCTCAGACGGATGAGGTGGTGAGCCAGGGCAAGGAAGTGTTTCTTGGGGCTTGCGCCCAATGCCACGGTGCGGAAGCGCGCGGAGATACCACCGTGGGACGCAACATGGCCCCGCCTGCCATGGACCTGAGTTCACCCCATGTGCAGCACTGGAACGACGCGGAGCTGTTTTGGATCATACAGAACGGAGTTAGCCACACAGGCATGCCTGCCTGGAAGTCGAGCATCTCCGATGACGACACCTGGAAGCTTGCACGTTATATCCATAATCTTTCCCGCGCCGGCGCTGTCTCCGCCTCCGCAGCAGCCCCATCGCAGACACAAACCGCTATCTCCACGCAGGACAAGTACACCCTGAAAATTCCGAATGGCCTTGCGTTCTCAGAGTTCAAAGGCTTCGAGGGCTGGTCTGTGATTTCCCTTAGCCATAACGGAGATAAGCTCGCGGCGATCCTCGGGAATCCTGTGATGATCGACGCCTATAAGACGGGTATTCCCGGTAATGGCAAGCCCTTTCCGGATGGCGCCAAGATGGCGAAGATCCATTGGAACGCGAAAGTGGATGCCAGTGAACCCGGTGCGCCGACGGTGCCAGGCACCCAGCACGACGTTGACTTCATGCTGAAGGACTCCAGGAGATTTGCGGACAGCGGCGGATGGGGTTACGGCGCCTTCGAGTATGAAGCCGCATCCGGTAAGTTCAGGCTCGCCAACTTGACGGACAAGCCGCCGCAGGGCAATGACGCCAAGTGCGGGTTCACGTGCCACACAAGCGTGAAGAATAAAGACTATGTCTTCACGGATTATGGACATCGGTGAAGCGGTATGCGCCGACTGTTCCTGTTGTGCTCTAAGCCGTTGCCTCAATGATCTTCGAAGCGGGCCCCTATTCGGGAAAAACAGAATCCGATTTCAAGAGGAGAACAAGATGACAACAAAAGGAAAAGTCCTGGTGCTAGTCTCGAGCGGTCATGGCTTGCCCTTGAAAGATGGCAAGGTTTATACCGGCGCAGGCTACTATCTCAACGAACTTACGGTTCCGGTTCGCACCCTCATGAACG
>NZ_JBFRCY010000762.1:0-2115 GCF_052113305.1 Terriglobus sp. YAF25 | reverse complement strand
CTTCGGTGCTGTTGTACTTAGCATCGCGTTCCTTGGCTTTGGCAAGCTGAACGCGCGGAATTGCGTAGTCCGCGACCGCATTACGCATGAACTCGGCCAACCTCTGCGGTTGGACTCGACCATTCGCATCAACTGTCAGACAGTGACAGTGAATTTTTACCGCCTGACCAGCAATCGAAACGTCCCGCTCCACTAAAGAAAGGTGGATCTCGAGCGCTTCGGGATCTCCTGTCAGCACAGCCGTCAATTCCGTCGGAGTGATAGTCGGCAGAAACCCTCCATCTTGGTCTTTCATAGACGCGGGTAAATATAAGTGGCTTTATTCTACGTACTTACACCGATCCATGCTATTTATCAGTTGTGTTCTCGCTGGTTCCTCCCAGTTTGGCACGACATGGCCGAGAACAGCACCGTTCGACCCATGTGAGCTTACTTGCGTGTGCCACTGTACTGCGAGGCGTCGGCGGTGGCGGACCGATCACAATTTAGATTTCTTCGACTGGCCGGTTGAGCGAAGGTAGTCGACGCCTTCGCAGAATTGAGCTGCTGTTCCATGAAGAAGCTTCGCGTGACGTAGAATCGTTTCGCTGCGCCAGGCAATCTTCTATGAATAAAGCCTCATTGATTTCCATCCGGAATCTCGATCTCGCCTGGGCGCGCATAACCACGGCGACGAATATGCAGCACAAGCGGATGTTCCGACATCTGTACCAGGCTTACGAGCCCGGTCGGAAGCCGAACCTTCGGTTGTTACATGAGAAGTTGCGTGGCGCATGGAAACCGACGAGTCCCATTCGGCTCTATATGCCGAAGGCTTCAAAGCTTCTTCGCCCGCTGTCCCTCCTCTCCCTGGACGATCAGATCGTCCTTCAAGCAATTGCCAATGAGGTCGCGGCGCAGATGGCGACGCGGCGCGCCGCCGTCGAACGAAACGTCGTCTTCAGCAATTGCCTGAACCCTGATCCGAGGTCGATCTTCTTCCTTCAGGACTGGCGCCGCACCTATAGCGGATTCTCGACCCGCCTCGGTCGTCACCTCATGGCCGGGAATCACTGGATCGCACATTTCGACTTGGCTGCGTTCTACGAGACTATCTCCCACCGTGCGCTACAAAGCATCGTGGCTCCATCTGGTGGGAGCAGCGAAGTTTGGAAACTCATCCGGGATTGGCTGTGCGTTTGGACCTCTGGTGCCGGCGGCATCCCCGTGGACCATGRCATTCCGCAAGGGCCAGTGGCTTCGGATTTTCTCGCGGAGGTATTTCTCCTTCCACTCGACGAAGCGATGGCGAAGGCTGGAATCCCGTATATCCGGTACGTGGACGACATCCGCGTTCTAGCTCACACCGAGGAGGAGGTTCGCAGGGCCGCAATCATTCTCGAGATGGAGTGCCGGCGCTGGAGCCTGATACCGCAGAGTTCGAAGTTCAGTGTGATGTACGCGGCGACGCTTGCAGATGCGCTAGGCACGCTTCCCAGCATCGCCGAATCCACGGGCAGGACGGGCGACGAAGCCGAGCTTGATGATGATTCGGCGGTGGCGGTGTTCAACGACGCGGTTGGGGGGCGACCGCTAAGAGTGAAGGACAAGAGCCGTCTTCGCTTCGTCCTCTACCGAGCGGGTGCATCACGGAAACTACTCGCCACGACCTTGAAGCTCCTTCCTTCGCACCCAGAGCATATCGATGCCTTCGCAGCGTATTTCCAGAACTATGCCAAGTCGCGGCCGATCATGACCAAGGTTCGAGCGATGCTGACCCAAGGAGTTCTTTACGACTATGTCGAGGGCGAACTCTGGCTTTTGGCTGCTCGCTTGGGGAATCACAGCGACCTTACAGCGTTGCTGCCGATCGCCCGTCGGCGCGCCAGAGCCAGACATCTCTCGTTTTCCATCCAGCGTGCACTTCTTGCTTTCTTCCTGACGTGCAGGAATGCCGGAATTGTCCCCGCAACCCGCGTCCTCAACAAGCTTCGTACCAGTACCGCATATATTCAGTCGCTCGTTATACCGCACCTTGCTGATGGCGATTTCGAGCGGGGCGGTGTGGTCGCTGACCTTATTCAACAGCACGCACCGGCTGCGGGGATGGTGCTAGCCGAAGAGTTAGTGCAGCGC
>NZ_JBFRCY010000761.1:0-3142 GCF_052113305.1 Terriglobus sp. YAF25 | reverse complement strand
TAGTGATAGTCCATCCGTTCCTCCGGAAACTTCTATTTGCTCGTCACAAACAGAATCTCCAGATACAAACGGATGGACAACAACCTCTTGAAACATCACAGGTGCCCCATCCATCGCATCGCGATGGGTGGGATGTTCGCGGTAGAGAAGCAGATTTCTCCGCTATCGCTACGAAATGACAAAAAACACTCGTTTGGATTGAAAGATAGTGGCTACTCTCCCACTCATCGCGATATCACCCCCAACGAACAAGTTCGTCGGGGTCCCCGACTTGCGATGAATGGGGCACCCGGGTGTATGGGCTCCCGATCTCGCGATAAAATTAATGTTTATGCTTCGTTTCTCCACAGCAGGTGAAAGTCACGGCGAGAGTCTCGTCGCGCTGGTCAGTGGTATGCCCGCCGGGGTGCCGGTCGATCTGGAGTATGTCAACCGCGAGCTCTGGCGGCGTCAGCAGGGATACGGCCGCGGCGGCCGTATGCGTATTGAGCGCGATACGGCGCATGTGCTTTCGGGCGTTCGCCACGGTCACACCATCGGCTCGCCGATCGCGATGACGCTGGAGAACCGGGACTGGAAGAACTGGACCGAGATTCTGCCGGTTGAGCCGGGCGATCCTGCGAAGCACAAGGCTGTGGCGTCTCCGCGCCCTGGACACGCCGATCTTGCCGGATCGCTGAAGTACGACTTCCACGATGCCCGCTATGTGCTGGAGCGTGCCTCCGCCCGCGAGTCTGCGGCGCGCGTTGCTGCCGGAGCGCTGGCGAAGCTGCTGCTGAAAGAGCTTGGCATTGAAGTCGCCAGCCACGTTATTCGTGTCGGTAAGGCTGAGCTGCAACGCCCCGTGACCTGGGATGAGATCAAGGCTCTACACGGCAAGGACGAGATCCTGCTGAACTGCGCCGACCCCGAGAGCGAGAAGGCCATGAAGGCCGAGGTTGATGGCATTCTGCGCACCGGCGATACCATCGGTGGAGTCTTTGAGGTGGTCGCTCATGGTGTTCCTCCGGGTGTGGGAACGCACGTGAACTGGGACGAGCGTCTGGATGGCCTGCTGGCGCAGGCGGTGATGAGCCTGCAGGCGGTGAAAGCTGTGGAGATCGGCCGTGGTGTCACGGCGGCGGAGTCGAAAGGATCAGAGGTTCATGACGCCATCTCCTATGGAGAAGCAGATGGGCCGTTTACGCGCTTCGAGCGCGACCATAACAATGCAGGCGGTCTTGAGGGTGGTATCTCCAACGGCGAGGATGTGATCGTTCGCGGTTATCTGAAGCCGATCTCGACCCTACGTCGGCCGCTCGGATCGGTGAACTTTGAGACCCGTGAACCGGTGAAGGCGGCGTATGAGCGCTCCGACGTATGTGTGGTGCCGGCGGCGGGTGTGGCAGCCGAGGCCATGGTGGCGCTGACACTTGCTCGGCTGGTGCTGGAGAAGTTTGGCGGCGATTCTTTGAAGGAACTGAAGCGCAACTTCGAAGGCTACTGCGTGCAGATTCGTAACTTCTAGCGCAACGACAAAAGCGGGTCCTTCGCTTGTACTCAGGATGACAACAATAAAAGGTCCTTCGCGATGCTCAGGATGACAGTAAGAATATAAGACGATGATTTATCCCATTATTAAGTATCCCGACCCTGTGTTGATGAAGCCCGCCAAGGATGTCACTGTCTTCGACAAGGAGCTGAAGCAGTTGGTCGCGGACATGTTCGAGTCCATGTATGAGGCGCAGGGCATTGGTCTAGCGGCGCCGCAGATCAATATCGCGAAGCGTCTCTGCATCATCGATCTCTCGTTCAAAAAGAATCCGGCGGAGAAGATCGTGCTGATCAATCCCGAGATCATCGAGAAAGACGGCAAGCAGTATGAGGAAGAGGGTTGCCTCAGCCTGCCGGAGATTCGCGAGAAGGTCAACCGCGCCTTCCAGGTGAAGGTTCGCGCGCAGGATGCCGAATGCAGAAGAACGGGGAGTGGTAGACCGGTGCGCCTGGTCTTCTGCGGTACGCCGCAGTTCGCCGTCCCCACGCTGCAGGCGTTGATCGCCGCTGGGCATGAGATCGCCCTGGTGGTGACGCAGCCGGACCGTCCTGTCGGACGCACGCAGGAGATCGTTGCTCCTCCGGTGAAGCAGTTGGCGCTTTCGCATGGGCTGCGTGTCCTGCAGCCGGAAAAGATCAAGACCAACGCGGAGTTCCGCGCGGAGCTGGAGACGATCGCTCCCGAGGTGATCGTGGTGGTGGCCTATGGCCGCATCATCCCGAAGTGGATGCTCGATCTGCCGCGCTACGGCAACATCAACGGACATGCGTCGCTATTGCCGAAGTATCGCGGAGCCGCGCCGATCCAATGGGCGATCGCCAACGGTGAAACGATCACCGGTGTGACCACCATGCTTCTCGACGAAGGACTCGACACTGGAGAAATGCTGTTGAAGCATGAGATCCCGATCGCGCCGGAGCAGACCTCGGTGGATCTGTTTCCGATTCTGGCCGAGGTGGGCGCGAAGTTGATGGTGGAGACGCTCGCGGGATTGCAGGCTGGAACTATCACACCACACCAGCAGGATGAATCGCAGGCGACGTTGGCTCCGATTCTGACGCGCGAAGATGGGCGTATTCAGTTTGCCCAGACGGCGCAGTGGAATGTGAATCGCTGGCGCGGCTTTCAGCCGTGGCCGGGGTGCTTCACCCTGTTCCGCGGCAAGAAGCTGACGGTGCATCGCATGCATGCGGTTACTGGTGTTGGAGAGCCGGGAGCGGTGCGCGTCGATGGCGGCAATCTGCTGGCAGCTTGCACCGATGGCACCATGTTGGTGCTGGACGAAGTGCAGCTCGAAGGCAAGAAGCGCATGCCTGCTGCCGATTTCCTGCACGGCTATCAGGTGAAGGCTGGCGAGGTGCTGGGGTGAGCGATCGGCGATTGCTGCTGATCGATACCTGCGGCCTTGGCGGGTCGGTTGCTCTATCGTCTGCAGCAGGCATACAGCAGGTGGAGCTTGCGCCTCGGATGGCGGCCTCGCATGGCATGCGCGCGGTACGGGAACTACTGGATGAGGCAGGATCTTCGCTGGCGGATCTGGATGCTATTGCCGTGATGCACGGGCCGGGATCGTTTACCGGCGTGCGTGTCGGAGTTGCAATGGCGGCG
>NZ_JBFRCY010000760.1:0-2120 GCF_052113305.1 Terriglobus sp. YAF25 | reverse complement strand
GGCAGAAGTTGACCTATGTCAATGGCAACGCCGTCGCCACTTCATCAGCCTACTCGCCGACGATGGACCGCAATGGTGTGATCGGTTACACGCACATCATTACGCCGACATTTATCAACGATCTGCGTGTTGGCTTCAATACGCTGACCAGCGATGTAAACAACCAATTCGCGCAGAGCGGACAGAAGAGCGCCGGTACGGCGCTTGGAATCCCTGGCTTCACGGCTGACGTCGATAACAATAACCCCGGTATTCCTACCGTCACGGTGACCGGCTATGCCGGCCTCGGTTCTTCCGGTTCCAACTGGAAGCAGGATGACCGTACCGTACATGCCTATGACCAGATCAGCTGGACCAAGGGTAGGCACACCATCATGGCCGGCGCCGATATCCGTCGCATGACGATCGGCCGTGCGGCGCAGAACGATCCTCGCGGCAACTTCACGTTCAGCGGCCGTTACAGCACGCAGTGTGTGGCGACAACAGATCCGACGAAACCGTGCGCGAACGCAGTTTCGGGCAATGGTCTAGCTGACATGGTGTTAGGCTACGCGGCGAGCATCGTTACACCCACGTTCCAGCTGAAGGGTTCGGTCGGTAGCTGGCGCAACGGCTACTTCGTTCAGGACAACTGGCAGGTCACCCCGAAGCTGACATTGCTCTACGGTATGCGTTACGAGCAGCCAACCATCCCCTACTCGCTGAATGGTTATGCCCGTATCCTGAACTCCACCTATACCGCGTTGATTCCATCCAGCACTGCAACCACTGGTACGGCCTTTACGCCGACGCCCGGCTTCCAGTTCACCAGCGCCAACAACAACCTATGGGCTCCGCGCCTTGGCTTTGCCTATCGCGCGAACGACAAGATTGTGGTGCGTGGTGGCGGCGGTATCTACTACAATCCGAATCACTTGAATGCGTTTACGCTGGCCAGCGGTAACTATCCTTTGGCGAACAGCACCACCTATACCGCGAATACCTACTTCTCGACCAATACCTTCACAAATCCCAGCGGTGGATCAGCCGGTGCAGGTGGCTGTAACCCCAATGTTGCGGGAACCTTCTGCAACGCGTTTACAGACGCCGCCAGCCTGCCGACGCCTCGTATGTACCAGTGGAATCTTGATTCTGGTGTCGAACTCTGGAAGGACGCAGCCTTCGAACTGCAGTATCTTGGCTCTCGTTCGATTCACCTGGACTACTCGTGGCAGCCGAATACGCCGACTCCTGGGGCAGGCACGATCAACTCGCGCCGTCCGTACCAGGTCTTCGGTGCTATCCGCCAGATCACCAATGGCGGATGGTCGACTTACAACGGCCTTACGTCGATCTTCCGTCAGCGTCTGAATCACGGGCTAACGGCGAATCTGTCGTATACCTGGGCTCACAATCTGGATACCTCCAACGATGCGAACGGTGGCGGTTATCTGATGAACCCGTACAACATCAAGGGTGACTACGGCAATTCGAACTGGGACATCCGTCACCGCTTCGTCGGCACGGTGCTGTATCAGTTCCCGAACTTCGCCGGCCACAGCTATGCGGTTCGTACGGCTCTTGGCGGATGGCAGGCAAACGCTATTGTTACCCTGCAGACCGGCATGCCGTTCAACGTTGGTCTGTCGTCTGACGTTGCGAACACCGGCACCAACGGTATTCAGCGTCCGAATTTTGTGAAGCGTGTAGCGAACACTTGCTCTGGTGACTTCGTGGTCAAGAACGGTACCAGTGCAAGCTGCCTCGATGCCACTGCGTACGCCACTCCGGYGTCCTTCACGTACGGCAATCTGCACCGCAACGATTCGAAGGGAGCTGGACGCGAGCTTGTGAACTTCTCGATGTTCAAGAACTTCCAGGTCTATGAGCGTCTGCAATTCCAGTTCCGTGCAGAAGCCTTCAACGTGTTAAACCACGCAAACCCCAGCAATCCGAATAGCTCGGGCAACCCTCAGCTTGGTACTGCGAGCTTCGGAACCATCACCAGCACCCAAACCGATCCGCGTGTGCTGCAACTGGTGGGCAAGATCAACTTCTAAATGTTGGAACTCCCTCTTCGAGGCCGCTGGTGCAAGCCCAGCGGCCTCATTTTTTCGTTTAGTGTTGTCGAACAGGAGTAA
>NZ_JBFRCY010000759.1:0-2620 GCF_052113305.1 Terriglobus sp. YAF25 | reverse complement strand
GGAGAGGACGAAGTTGTTGGCCAGGCTCCGGTCGGCGTGGTCCTGCGTTCCACTGAAGCAGTGCATAACGCCGGTGATGTCGTGTGGTGTCCAGTGCTCTTCGATCAGGGTGAAGAGATCGTTCCACACATCCAGGCCGGGGAAGTTCGGGGTGCCGTCGTTGGGGCGGCAGTGGATCAGGATAGGTTTACGAGCCGCCACGGCAATCTGCATCTGCCGTGCGAAGCATGCTGCCTGAATCTCTGGAGCCGGCGATTCGGCGTGGTAGTAGTCCAGGCCGATCTCGCCGACGGCGATGCAGTTGGGATCCTGCACAAGCTGTTCCAGGCGCGCGTAGTCGGCTTCCGTGGCCTCATGCGCGTTGCCGGGATAGATACCGGCGCTGGCGTAGACGGCGGGAGTCGAGGCGGTTGCTGGACGAGCCAGYGCCAGGCCGTTGCCCATGGAGGCGGGGCCTTCCCCGATGCCGATGGTCAGGATGGTGCGGACGCCGGCCGTTCGGCGGCGAGCACCTTGGCGACACGCAGGTCGACCTTGGCGAAGTCGTCGATGGTGATGGTCTCGGCGATAGAGGGAATACCGTTGGCATCCTCGGCGGGCGCAGCAGCTTCTGCGGGTGCAGTGGCTTCGGCTACCGCGGTAGCAGCTTCGGTGGCGACGGGTTTCTGTTCGGTGTCGGTCATCTTCTGAATCAGTTCCTTGGGTGCACGCGGGAAGATAGGAGCAAGCGCACCGAGCTTCGTGCCCGGCCTGAGGCCGCCCCATTCGAGGTTTTTGAGTTCACCGCTGTTGGCGGCCTCACTCATGTGGCCGAGCCCAAGCTGGGCCCAGACCTTGCAGGTGGTGTACGGGAGGTAGGGATAGAGCGATGCCGTGAGGTGACGGATCGCCTCGGCCGCGCTGTAAAGCACCTCTGCAAGCTGCTCCTTCTTCGTCTCGTCAGCCGCAAGCTTCCACGGCGCATTGGCCGTGATGTAGCCATCGGTGACAGCGATCAGGTTCCAGATCCGCTGCAGATGCGTACCGAAGTCGTAGTCGGTCGGGACACCGCTCAAGAGGGCTTCGCGGGGATGAGAGCCCGTCGTGGCAGTGTTTGCTACGTTCGGGACAATGCCCCCGAAGTACTTCTCAATCATCGCCAAGGTGCGGCTGACGAGATTGCCGTAGCCGTTGGCGAGGTCAGAGTTATAGCGCTGCACCAGCGCATCGAAGCTGAAGCTGCCGTCCTGGCCGAAGGGAATCTCGCGCATCAGGAAGTAGCGGAGCACGTCGGTACCGAAGAGGTCCTGTTCTTCCGTCGTAGCCCCGGGCTTCAGGCTGCCAAAGGCGTCCAGAATGGTCTCGGCGCGCACGATGTTGCCGCGCGACTTGCTCATCTTGCTCTCCTCAAAGAGCAGCCAGCCATGCGCCTGCACCATCTTCGGCAGCGGAAGGCCGGCGGCCAGAAGGAAGGCCGGCCAGTAGATGCAGTGGAAGCGGATGATCTCTTTGCCGACGAGGTGGAGATCGGCGGGCCAGAACTTGTCGTAGGTCTCGCAGTCGTCCTGTCCGAAGCCGAGCGCGGTCATGTAGTTTGCCAGCGCGTCCAGCCAGACGTAGATGACGTGCTTCTGCTTGCTCTCGGAGGCGGCCGGCTCAGGAACGGGAATGCCCCAGTCGAAGCTTGAGCGGGAGATGGAGAGGTCCTTGAGTGCTCCGGGGATATAGGCCGTGCCGGCGGCGGAGAGCTCGAGTACCTCGGCGGGCGCAGCGGCTACATTGCCACGCAGGAAGCTCAGCACCTCGTTGCGGCGGGCTTCCGGCTCGACGGCGAAGCGGCCCGACTCGATCAGGTCGATCAACTGAAGCTGAAAGCCCGAGAGGCGGAAGTAGAAGTTCTCTTCGGTGACGGTCTCCAGCGGGCGTCCGCAGTCTGGGCAGGGCGTCCCCGGGGGCAGATCGACAAACGCCTCATCGGAGACGCAGTAGCTGCCGGTATAGCTGTCCAGGTAGATGTGTCCGCCCTCGTAGAGACGGTTGAAGAGCGCCTGAACGCCCTTGGCGTGGCGTTTCTCGGTGGTGCGGATGTAGTCGTTGTAGGTAATGCCCATCCGGTCCCACAGGGCGCGGAAGGTCGCCGAGACCTCGTCGGTGAACTGCTGCGGCGTAATGCCGGCAGCCGCGGCGGAGCGCTGAACCTTCTGGCCGTGCTCATCGGTGCCGGTGAGGAAGTAGACGTTGTCGTTGCCGCGCAGCAGGCGCTGGCGGCGCGCAATCGTATCGGCCGCGAGCGTGGTGTAGGCATGGCCGATGTGCGGACGCGCATTGACGTAGTAGATCGGCGTGGTCAGGTAGAAGGTGCCGGGCTTGTGCTGGTCAGACATGGTCAGTTGTTAAGGATAAACGGGTGGGAGGCAGATAAATGGGCGGGAAGCGCTGAAGGCGCGTTCCATACCAGCCTGGGGCAACGCCCCAGGTTTCGAGGCCCACAGGATTTAAAGGGCTTTAGAGTCTGTGTGAGAGAGGCATCATCTCTCTGGATGAGTGAGCCGTTGTTGGAGGATTTCATTGTTGAGTGTGGATGGGAGCTGTTTTAGTGGGATTTCTGGAGGATGTAGATGCGTTTGAGGTTGTAGGCGGT
>NZ_JBFRCY010000758.1:0-2127 GCF_052113305.1 Terriglobus sp. YAF25 | reverse complement strand
GCGCTTCAGGCGTTCATCGGTCGGTATGGCTGCATTGGGATCGGGTGTATTCAGGAGCGTCAGGTCCGCGCGGCGGAAGAACTGCCGATAGTCGGCGATGTGTCTGCGCTTGATCTCGGCAAAGGGAGCGGAGGCTACGGTGAGATAGCGGCGGCAGGCCCCCTCCATATCCTGCGTTCTGATCTCGGTTGCGGCGCACAGAAGCAGTGTTACCTCGGTGGCACCTTCAACCTTGAGAGTGTTTTCTGCTGCGGAGATACGGCCTCCGTGATTCAGGACCACCATTTCGGAACGGAAGCGGACACCGGCTTGACGTTCCTGGGTTGCTGGGTCGGTGGTCGGCTTCACCGGTAGCGCCTGTCCGGTCATAACCAGCCGCTTACTGCCTACGACCTCAGTGGTTGCATTTGCCGGACGGTCGAGTGTCGCGGTGAAGGAGAGCTTTCCAGGAGCGCTGGCCGTGAGATGAACGACGATGACCTGGTCCGGAGCAGACGAGAAGACCTCACGGACAAAGGTGACTCCGTTGCTGACAAACCGCGTGGTCACGATGGCGGAGTCGAGATCTAGCTCATGACGATACTTCGAAGTGTCAGTAATGCCGTCGAAGTTCAGATGCAGATCGCCGAGAGTCTGGTAGTAAGGCATCCGTGTCGGAACGGCGATGACATCCTTCATCGCCAACGCCTCCGCCTCTTTCACCTTGCCTTCGAAGAGCAGCTCGCGAACACGGCGAACGCCTTCGGCTGCATTGGGATTGACGCGATCGCGCTTCTCGCCGACCCAGATGGTCTCTTCGTTGAGCTGAATACGCTCTTGAACAGGCTCCCCAAAGACCATGGCGCCAAGGCGCCCATTGCCTACAGGGAAGGCATCGCGCCACTCCCCGGCAGGATGGTTAAACCAGAGGCGATAGCGGGGTTCTGGCTGAGAGGTCGCGATGGCGTTGCCTCGCCTGGAAGTGGCGGCGACACCGGCCAGGACGGAGTCACGCAGAAAGCTGCGGCGTGAGAGGTGCATTGATATCTCCTTATCGTTTCCACACGAAGCCCGCACTATGCGCAGGCAGATCGAGGGTAGAGGTTTTCCCCATGTGCATGGGGTGTAGTGTGATTCCTTCTTTGCTTTCGAATCCGAGACCGGTCAGCAGCATGCCCCTGTTCCAGGGACTCTCCGTGTGAATACGAAGGGGATCTGCGGTCTTATTAAAGAGAGCGAGCCTCGATTCTCCGCGTGCATCTTTCGCCGCATAGGCGGTGATACGGTCGCTGTCGCAGGTGAGTGTGCAGGGGATGAGAGTTGCATCGACAAACCTTTGGGCCAGCAACATGCCATAGAATTCGGGACGCCGGGTCAACGGTTTGACCAGCCCACCGGCGATCGGAGTGTAGTTACCATCGCCGCCGCCATGCATATTGACGCCAACGCATCCGGCCTGCGCCCACTGCAGCATGAAGTCTCCGCACCAGAGGGCTGAAGCCAGGGTGTCGCTGACTCCGAGCTTGCCGCCATCCCAACAGGAGTTGCCCTCCGCCATGCGGAAGGGAAGCGCGGTCGGCTTCACCGCGGCCATGATCTTATTCACGTCCCCGGTCCGCTGCTTTGGAGTGGGCGACATGAGTTGATCGAGCGTGGCGCCTTCGCTTCGAGCTGGACCCATCGCGTAGTAGTGAGCCGTGAGCAGGATGACCTCCGGATAGTGGCCGCGCTGCATCTCTTCCGCGAAAGCGGTGAGGTAAGGGAGCTTGTTGGAGATATCCGGTCCGGCGAGCTTTAATCCCAGAATCTTTGAGACAAGGGCCTCGCGAAACCGTTTCCACTCTTCCAGAAAATCAACGGGTCCCCAGGTTGCGGGGCGGTAGCGGGTTCGCCATGAGTCAGGCTCATTGCCGAGCTGGAAGCAGATGAGTTTTGCCCCGAGTGTCTTTTGCACATAGGCGGCCTCGGCGACTGCATTTTCAACGCTGCCTTGTGCCATGTTGAGGCCATAGATACAGGTCCAGCCCGTGGCATCCAGAAATCCGCGTAGGGCGTCGATCGCCGTAGTGGAGATGGGGAACTCTTTCTTCGCGGTCTTCTCTGTATCGGGGTAGTGAGCCGTGAGCAGGATGACCTCCGGATAGTGGC
>NZ_JBFRCY010000757.1:0-2137 GCF_052113305.1 Terriglobus sp. YAF25 | reverse complement strand
AGGGGCGAGATAACGTTGAGACGCTGCCTCATGCGAGCCCACTTCGCCGGAAAGATTCCCATTCCCAGCAGCAAGGAGAGCGCAATAGATGAAGCCCACCAGAAGTAAACGGTGATGCCAGAGGTATAGGCCAGCGCAGCGTAGCCAACAAAGACCGCCGAGCTGTACCCGGACATGTGGTGCGAGATTCCGGAGAGCCACCACGGCATCGAGCCGCCGGCCGTGAAAAAATCGCTGGCATTCTTAACTTTTTTGCGGGCCCAATAACCAACAATGATCATCAGGGCGAAATAGGCTCCAAGAACCAGCCAAGCTAGAAAGCCCATAGGTTCGCTCTCACTTGCCGCATAGTGACATGTTCCCATTCAACCGGTTGCACGACAAGCGAGGTAACCGAATGGGAAAACCGATAGGGGCAGCCACACGATCGTGAAAGGCAGTCAGAGCAGCGCTGATTTGAGGATCGAAGACCGCTCGAAGCCACTCCTGGTTGCGTCCCGGTTCCGACGCGATATACGCCCGCAGTACCTGGATAAATAGAACCTCAGCCCGTCGAGTCGCGACGATCTCAGGCATTGGTCAACAACGTCACATCTCTCACTCTTGATGCCGTCGGCTTTTTTGTTCCTGGCGGAGGGACCGTAGGGTTGCTCTTTCAGACGGGATTAGGGGTCGCTTCCATTGCACACAGTGCGTTATCTGCGGATAGCTCTCGGACTGGTATGGTGGGTCTAACCGCATCTTTTGTTGGCCTACAGACCACCGCCGTTAGAGCCGCTTCCAGCTACGCACTACCGGGAACAGAGATCGGACTAGCAAAGACAATTGCGAAGTCGCTTCCAGGCGTGGGACAGATTGCAAATGGCATCGCCTTCGGTGCAGACCTCGTCACTGCTGTCAAAGACTACAACTCATGCGTTACTCAAATGGGATATTGATGCCGCAATTCCGAACTTTCTCGCTGACGTATTTCGTACTCCGGAAAAGGGTCAACTAGTTTTAGGATCCGGGCGAGTTCTTTCTTCAATCTCCTCTGTAGTAAAACGCTGAGTATGCAAGGGCAAGTCATCAAACTGAGAGCTTTGCATCCCCTTCGAGCATCCGCTGCTCCAGCTTCGGCGGCGTGCCTGGCTGCCACAGCTTCGCCCGATGCGATACACGGTAACGTAGCGGACCGCCGTCCGGGGTTGCTGCGCGCGCAATCGGTCGGACGATGCAGATGAATTCGGTGTCGATCACGTTAGGACCGGCACTGACCACTGCATAGCCGTGCCCGGCCATGTCGACGAATTCCAGGTGCGGCGCGACGTCGGGATTGGTCGCCGCCCGCGCCTTCGCTATGTCACCGCTCGCCGCATATTCGAGCGCAGCGCGCACGCCGCGCTTGATCGTCRGGTTGATTGTCGCTTCGGGCACGGCACCCGGCGCCTTGCGCACGAACAGTGGAAGCAGCGGGAAGTCCTTCATGTATTCGGCCGCTTCGGCGAGACCGGGGGCAGAGATCGAACCGGTGATGAAGCTCAGCCCGACCGGGTCGAATCGGGCTGGCGGCAATTTGGGAGCGGCATAGCCGGCCCAGAAGCTGTGGCGGTCGCCGGAGATGGTGACGAACCCCGCCAGCTTGTGGTCGCGGACGGTGTCATAGATTTCGGCACGTTCGCTGAATGCCCCGCTGAAATCGCCGCCGCCGAAGGTGCCGAAATCCTTGCCCGGCCACTTGTCCTTCACCAGCCCAGCGGGAAGATTCTGCGGATCGGTCCGCATGTCGAGCGTGCCGTTGGTCGCGCCCCAGATCTTCCAGGTCGCGGTCGACCGCGTCAGCCGCTCCTTGAGCCACGCTTTCTGCTTGGGGCCGAGCATGGTGTAGGCGGGCTCGTCTTTGCGGAAATTGGGCGCTCTCTTGTCGCCGATGGTGATCGTCGCGGGGGGATTGCCGCCAGCATAGTCCTTGCCCGCATCGATGATCTCCATCAACTCCTGCGGAACCACCGGAAAGCCGAAATCGAACACGTCCGTTTCGGGCCGATCCCCGGGATTCTGCATCGTGTAGCTATGGAAGTCGGTGAGGATCAGATCGACGTGCTTCCCGTAGCGCAACGCGCGATAGGCGGTCATGCTGCCGACGGCGGTGCTATTG
>NZ_JBFRCY010000756.1:0-2139 GCF_052113305.1 Terriglobus sp. YAF25 | reverse complement strand
GATCGGCATGATGCTGCTGATCGGCATCGTGAAGAAGAACGCCATCATGATGATCGACTTTGCGATTGCCGCCGAGCGCGAACACGGCAAGGACTCCGAAGGCGCCATCTATGAGGCGTGCCTGCTGCGATTCCGGCCTATCATGATGACGACCTTCGCGGCACTGCTTGGAGGTCTGCCACTGGCACTGGGGACGGGGACGGGTTCTGAGCTGCGCAAGCCGCTGGGCGTTACCATCGTGGGTGGTCTGCTGGTCTCGCAGTGCCTGACACTGTTTACGACTCCGGCGGTGTATCTCTTCTTCGACAAGCTGCAGAAGCGTCTTGCAAAGTTCTTCCCGAAGAAAGCCGCGGCTCCGGCGCATGTGCCGCATCCGGCTCCCGGTGATTGAGAAAGGCAGTTGCTAGTTGCCAGTTGCCAGTTGCCAGTTGCCAGTTGCCAGTTGCCAGTTGCCAGTTGCCAGTTGCCAGTTGCCAGTTGCCAGTTGCCAGTTGCCAGTTGCCAGTTGCCAGTTGGACTGGCCGGGACATCTCGGGTTGCCTGGGTTGGGAGAAGGCCTGGGTAGAGAAGCAGATTTCTCCGCTACGCTGCGAAATGACAAAAAGGAAGAGATCTGGGTGTTTCTGAATTTGTCGACACACCCTGCAGCGGGTCCTCTTAGTCTGTACCTGTCTACCCGTTTCGCCCTTAGTGTTGCTTGATAAGAAGAGGGCAAGCGCGAAACCTGCCCTCTTAGGTTTTCAACTGGAAACTGGCAACCGTTAACTGGCAACCTGCCTTACTTCACTACAGGCAATTCAATAAAGCTCGCCTTGCCGGATTCGTGCCAGATGCGTTGTTCGGCCTTCTTATAGTCTTCGGGTTTGGCGTCGAAGATATTGGGGACGAAGGTCTGGGGGTTGCGGTCGTAGAGCGGGAAGAGTGTTGACTGGACCTGCACCATGATGCGGTGGCCGGGCTCGAAGGTGTGATTGACCTGCGGCAGGTCGAACTTCACTCGTTCGGGCTCGTTGGGCTTGAAGGCTTCCGGCTTCTCGAAGCTCTTGCGGTAGCGGGCACGGAAGATGTCGAGCGAGACCGGCAGCTCGTAGCCCTTCCAGTCGTCAGGAGCACTCTCGGGATAGACGTCGATCAGCTTCACAGCGAAGTCGGAGTCGGTTCCGGAGGTGGAAGCCATCAGGTTCACAACTGGTGTTCCACTGAGGCGCAGAGGCTCTTTGAGCGGCTCGGTGATGAAGGTCAGGACATCGGGGCGGCCATCGACGAAGCGCTGATCGGTGACCAGCCAGGTACGCCAGTGATCTTCCGAAACAGGACGGGGCAGATAGGGGACAGGCTTCGCCGGATCAGAGGTATAGGCCGTGTACTGTTCTCCGCCTTTGGGCGCATCCCAGCTTAGTGTGCCGTTGGCGGTGAGATAGATCGGTTTGGCGCTGCTCTCGCAACCGCTGCCGCAGCTGAGCGGCCACTTGTCGAATCGGTCCCAGTGGTTGGCGCTGGTGTTGTAGATCAGCACCGGCGGTGTATTCGCTTTGGGAGCACCGTCCACGAGGTACTGCGAGAAGAAGGGCATCATGATCTCGCGGCGGAAGTATTGGGTGGTGTCTCCGTCCCAGACGAATGGTCCCAGCGCGCGTCCTTCGCGATTCACCTGCGAGTGGAACCACGGGCCCATCACCAGGTAGTTCATGCTGTTGTTCTTGTCTTTCGGTTCCGTAGCGCGATAGCTATGGATGGCGCCCCACATGTCTTCCTGATCCCACAGACCCTGCAGCCACATGGTGGGAACGGTCAACGGCTTCTCGATGGAGATCTTGTCCAGAGCCTGGGCCTGCCAGAAGCCGTCGTAAGCGGGATGGGACTCAACTGTTTTCCAGTACGGCAACTGGTCCATGCCATTGGCGCGGGCGTAGTCGCCGGAGGATCCATAGTGCAGGAAGGTTGTGTACTGGTCCTCAGAGATGTGTTTCGGAGCACGGTAGGCGCCACCGCGCTGATTGGTCTGGCCGATGATGTAGTCCAGCATGGTCTCGCGGAAGGCGCCGTAGTGGAACCAGTCATCACCCATCCAGCCGTCGGTCATCGGGCTTTCGGGAAGGGCGACCTTGAGGGCCGGATGCGGGTTCAGCAGGGCCATCT
>NZ_JBFRCY010000755.1:0-2145 GCF_052113305.1 Terriglobus sp. YAF25 | reverse complement strand
GGGTGTACGGTCGCACCTCACGGAGCAGCCAGTAGAAAAGGAAAAAACCGAGAGCGCTGCTGAAAATGCCGAGAAACAGGATTGCCTCAACAGCGCTCATGTCCCACCGTGTAGATTTGCCGCGATCAA
Source organism: Terriglobus sp. YAF25 (assembly GCF_052113305.1). Classification (NCBI taxonomy): domain Bacteria; kingdom Pseudomonadati; phylum Acidobacteriota; class Terriglobia; order Terriglobales; family Acidobacteriaceae; genus Terriglobus; species Terriglobus sp. YAF25. The sequence continues at coordinate 2,016 of NZ_JBFRCY010000755.1, read as the reverse complement.
GCAGCAGGCTGGCGACGCCGATCAGGATTGCAGCGCTCACGGAGAGGCATCCGCTAACTGTCAACGGCGGCAGATGCCCGAGGTGTCTCTGAGCTGTGATACCCGACCAGGATCCCAGCAAAACCACCACGACGATTGCCACCACGCCGCCAACCTCTGAGGAAGACGACCTGGCAGAGTGCATGACACAGATAATGCCGATCACGCCAGATAAAAGACCGATTAGCACACCTCGGCTAAGACGCCGGCGATGCGACGGTGCACAGGCGATCACTTCCAGAAGGAGGACTACAAGAGGCGAGGCAGAAAAGAGGATAGAGGTCAGGCCGCTGGAAACCCTCCCCGCGGACCAGCCGATCATACAAAACGGAATCACAATCGTAAGCAAGCTGAAACCGATAAGCATTGGCCATTCACGCAATGCCGGCAAAGACTCGCGCCGCAATTTCATCCCGACCAGTAACACGACACTCGCGATCAGAAACCTGAGCGCGACCGACCGCAGCACTGGCATATGTTGCACGGAGACACGAATCGCCGCCCATGTACTTCCCCATAGAAGAGAGAGCAGGAGAAATCCGCCGAGATGTTTGCGTGAACGCATCCTCTTCCGCTCTCCTGGATCGTGCTCTGCCTTTCTCCGCGGGAATCGACGATCAAGCGCTGATGCGCGCTGGAAAGGCCCCGGAACTCCGCACGAGAATAACCGGTTCGCGCTGCCCGCCGGTCAAACGTCGAAGCTCTTCCATCACCAGAAGCAGCCCTTCGGGAAGATCCTCCTCGTTGCGCCACGCCATCCCCATTTGAGATCCTTGCACCGATTCACGGAATGGCAGGYGAATCACACCGGGGAATTGCAGCTGCGCTGAAGACGTACCTGCCATGGCAACCACTCTGCCTCCGGCGACGATTGCGAGCCTTGCATTGTGGTCGATCGGGCCTTCGACGAGACGCACCGGGGCCACGCCGTGTTGCGCAAGCGCGGCCAGCGCGAGAGGTGTGCACCGCAAACACTCCTTCGCACTTACCGTCAGCAGCGGTTCATGTACGAACTCCGCGACGGAGATCTCTGTCATGGAGGAGTAAGGTTCACGGTCCGGCAGAACCGCAACCATGGACTCTGAGCACAGATTTTCAAACTGAACCTCCTCAGCGTAGACCGGCAGGGTCATCATCAACAGATCGACCCTGCGCGATTGCAAAGCCTGCAACCTCTCGCCGGGCACCATTGCCTGAAACTCCATCTGAACTTCGGGGTGTCGCTCCGCCATGGAACGAAGCAGTTTTGGAAGCACTTCAAACTGTCCAGCCTGACTGCAGCAGATGCGCACCGGCCGTGATGCCTCAGCCTGCTTCATGCGATTGCCTGCCTGCTCCAATTGCTCAAGAACCGCCCGAGCTACGCCAAGGAGCTCCCCGCCGGCTGCGGTGATCGAGACACCTTGCCGGGAGCGCTCGAAAAGACGCACCTCAAAACTTTCTTCCAGAGATTTGATCTGTGCCGTAAGCGTTGGCTGCGACATGTACAGCAGCCGGGCTGCCTTGGCATAGTTCAGAGTCTCGGCAAGCACGAGGAAAGATCGAAACTGGCTAATCCGGAAATCCATTCGAACTCTCCTCAGACACATGGATGGAGCTTCGCCGATAGCATGAGCTGTTCAGCCGACAATTATGGGAAGGAATGATTTCTTTTAGAAATGATGCTGAAGTGCGCTGTTGACCGCGATCTTAACACGATCTTTATCTTCCTTCAAGACAAAGGCCTCCGCCTCCGCCTGGACGCAGGGGAGCGGGAGCTCAGTTGATACGCAAACGATTCTTTAAACAATGTCTGGATGAAGAGCCGTTCTCCGGAACGACTGAACGTTTTCGCCCGTTCCGATCATCAGAGCCTAACGTATTGCTCTGATCTGCAGCATTTTCCCGTGATAGTCCGCCGGATTCACGTCGCGCATCCAGGTAGACTTACGGCCAGATTGCGTAAGGTTGATTACGTCCACATCAACACGTATCGGC
>NZ_JBFRCY010000754.1:0-2146 GCF_052113305.1 Terriglobus sp. YAF25 | reverse complement strand
GTTTCTTAATGCGCAAGGACGCCAGCGGCACCCAGCAGAATTCGCTGTCTCTCACCGCACAGGGCGGGACTAGCAGTTGGTGGCCATATCCGGCGAACCTGCAGGCAGGTTATTTTGGCACTGCTTCCAATACCGGTTCCACGCAGTATTGGAGTCTGAATTACAACGGCACAACCGTGCAGAGCAATGTTCCTGTGGTTGTGGGTACTCCGGCTCTGCTGGTCCTGCAGATCACTTTCGGTGCCACAAATGTGGCCAACCTCTATGTCAATCCATCATCGCTTGGCGGTGCTGCTCCGGCGACTCCGAATGCAACGTTCTCGACATCGAGCAGCTTTGCTTTCCAGGGTCTCAGTTACTACGGCGGCAGCGGAACGGGGCAGAGTTCGCTGGACGAGATTCGGGTAGGAACCAGCTTCGCTGTGGTTACGTCGTCTCCAGCAGCAACGCCGGCAGGTTTGACGGCGACAGCAGGCAACAACCAGGCATCGCTGACCTGGACGCCGGTGACGGGCGCGACGTCGTACAACGTGTATGAGGGCACCGCGTCCGGTCAAGAGAATGCGATGCCTATTGCCACAGGTGTCACGTCGGCCAGCTATATCGCTACTGGCCTGGCTAACGGAACCGCATACTATTTTACCGTTGCGGCGGTAAACCCCGCCGGAGCAAGCGGTGTTTCAAACGAGGCCACTACAACGCCGATGCCTCCAGTACCCTCCGCACCCACCGGCCTGACGGCAACATACGGTAACGCGCAGGCCACACTTACCTGGGCAGCCGTTGCAGGTGCGGCCTCCTATAACGTGTATAGGGGCACCGCATCCGGAGGAGAAAGTGTAACTCCTATAGCAGCCGGGCTTACCTCTCCTACCTATACCGCTGCTGGACTAACCAACGGGACTACCTATTACTTTGAAGTAGCGGCCGTGAACCTGTCGGGCCCGAGTGGGTTGTCCGCTGAAGTCAGCGTCACACCGTCGACCATTCCGGAAGCGCCTTCACTGACAGGGACGGCCGGCAATGCGCTGGCTACTCTCGGTTGGACTGCGTCCGCGGGAGCTACGTCGTACAACGTGTACGAGGGCACTAGTACCGGAGCCGAAAGCACAACGCCTATCGCGACCGGTGTTACAGGAACAACCTATGCCGTGTCAGGGCTCACCAACGCTACGCCTTACTTCTTCAAAGTGTCTGCGCAGAGTTCCGCCGGTACCAGCGCCCTCTCGAATGAAGTGGTGGTTACCCCGGTCACCCCCGTAGCAGGAACTAATGCTGCTGCCAGCTTCAGCATTTATCCGCAGGTGGTGGCGGCCAATCCGGTCAACGCTGGATTTAACATGCAGCCGAAAGACGGCTCCAACATCACTGAGAATGCCTGGCTTTCCGACGGAGGGTTTTCTCCCTATGACGCACGCGTGAGTCTTACCGCCAGCCAGAATGGAACGGCAACAACGTTCATTGCCACTAATGACGGAGGGACACCTTATTACAGCAGCATTGCTACAGGGTATTTCGTGGGAGCCACGGCAAGGACCTATCGCTTCAGCAATGGCGCATGGTCGTTGCTGCGCACGGATACGGTGACCGGCTATACCGCTGTCTCAGATAGCGTTCCGGCTGACAATACCATCACCTTTGCCGATTCCGGACCACCAACCTTGGCCGGAGATATTATCTGGCTGGCTCTGGACAACCAACCTGCGGTGCCAGGCCTCTCCCTGCTTGCTTCACGCATGACCTCCTACACCCCGGTCTGGTCCGCGGAGACGCTTACCGCTGACACACGTACCGCGACAGTACCCTACACGCTTTCTACAGACGTGCCGCCTTCCGATCCTGGAGGGCTGAGCCTTGAGATCACTGATGCGAAAACGGAGAAACAGGGAATCTGGCAATGGATCCAGAATGCGTTTGTCGGACCTGCGAATGAGCAGTTTCAACCAGGGCATACCTATGAGGTGAGTGTCTGGTTGAAACAGTCAGGCATCAGTAGCGGCAGTGCCACGTTCTCGCTGCAGGGCCTGGGTATCTCTCATACCTTTATCGGGGTGACCAACACCTGGCAGTTGTTCACCTGGACTTTCCCCKCTGTCCCCGGAATTCCGGTGGGCTCCGCCGTGGTCAGTGCGCATTTGAATTACAC
>NZ_JBFRCY010000753.1:0-2148 GCF_052113305.1 Terriglobus sp. YAF25 | reverse complement strand
CGATGGAACAAGTCCGTCAGGTGCTTGGCTTCGAAACCCGCCTGCAGGTAGATGGATTCCTGCAGCAACACGGAGTCTTCGACTACACCATTGACGATCTGGACCACGACCTTCGCATTCTGATTTAGCTGCCACCACCGATACTCGATCTTTTTGCCATCCCGTAGGGATCTGCTTCTTCGTCTGATTCTCCCCCCACTCTTGAGGTAGAAAAGCAGATTTCTCCGCTGCGCTGCGAAATGACAAACAAAATGACAAAGTCATAGCCGCAAAACGCTAAACGCTAGAATTGAGGAGCAATGTCCGTAAAGAAGATCGCTATCCTCGGCTCTACCGGATCCATCGGCACCAGCACCCTTTCTATCTGCGAAAGCTTTCCGGATCGATTTCAGCCCGTCTCGCTTGCTGCCGGACGCAACCTCGATGTAGCCGTTGCGCAGTGCAAGCAGTGGCGGCCGCGGCTGGTCTCCGTGGCGACCGAAGAACTGGCTGACCAGCTTGCCGCGCGGCTGCGCGCGGAAGGCGTGACTGGTGTTGATGTATTGCATGGCACCGCCGGGACCATTGCCGTGGCGACGCTGCCAGAGGTCGACTTTGTTGTCTCTGCTATCGTCGGCGTCTCAGGGCTCGAGGCTACATATGAGGCGGTCAAAGCCGGCAAGGACATTGGCCTGGCGAACAAAGAGGCTCTGGTCGCCGCGGGCGAGCTGATCATCGCCGAGGCGCGGCGGAACAACGTTGCTCTGCTGCCGATCGATTCCGAGCACAATGCCATTCATCAGTGCATGCGCGGTGGTGCTCCGGCCGAGGTAAAGCAGATCTGGCTGACGGCCTCCGGCGGCCCTTTCCGAAACACACCTCTGGATCTGTTCGCGTCCATCACGCCGGCGCAGGCGTTGAAGCACCCGACCTGGGTGATGGGTCAGCGGATCACCATCGATTCGGCAACCATGTTGAACAAAGGCCTGGAGATCATTGAGGCCTGCCGGCTCTTCGATCTGCCTGCTGCAAAGGTCCAGGTGACGATTCACCCCCAGTCGACCATTCACTCGTTGGTGGAGTATGTGGATGGCAGCATCCTGGCGCAGCTTTCGGTTACCGACATGCGGCTGCCGATTCTGTACGCCATGGCCTTCCCGGAGCGAATTCCTTCCGACCTGACCTTCGACATGAAGTTATTGAGCCAGTTGGACTTCCAGCAGCCTGACTTTGCCCGGTTCCCCTGTCTGCGGCTGGCTTATGAGGCCGCCGAGGCCGGTCCCGCGCATTGCATCGCCCTGAATGCGGCGGACGAAATCGCGGTCGCAGCATTCCTGGAAGGACGTATTCCCTTCCTTGGGATTCCTCGTACAATAGAATCAGTGCTCCAGCTAACCAAGCCCGGCCATCCCGCGTCCATTCAAGCGGTGCTTACGGCAGACCATGAGGCTCGACAGCTTGCACGCGAGGTAGCCCTGAGCCAGGCTGCCACCCACTGAGGTCACCGACACACTCCCAATGACAACCATTATTTATCTCGCCATCGTGCTGGGCATTATGGTGCTCGTGCATGAGCTCGGCCACTTCCTTGCCGCCAAGTGGTGTGGTGTTCGCGTTGAAACCTTCTCCATCGGCTTTGGCCGCCGACTTATCGGCTTCCGCCGCGGAGACACGGATTACCGGCTCTCTCTGTTGCCCTTTGGTGGCTATGTGAAGATGGCAGGCGATAATCCCGGCGAAGAACCGTCCGGTGATCCCGGTGAGTTCAATGCGCATCCCCGCTGGCAACGCGTGATCATTGCGCTGGCAGGACCGGTTGCGAACTTCATCCTGGCCTTCGCCATCATGACTTTCGTGTTCCACTTCCATAACGAGGTGGATGAGTACATCTCCGGACCGGCGCGTGTGAACTACGTTGTGAAGGGCTCTCCGGCAGACGCCGCAGGCCTGCGTAGCGGTGACACGATTGTCCACTTCGACAACGCCGAGAATCCGGACTGGGAAGGCGTCCTGCGCCGCGCCGCGTTGAACATGAACCAGACCGTGGCGATGAGCTACCTGCATGACGGGCAGCGCGTGAATACCCGCTTCAACGTCAACGTTGGCAAGACTACCGAGTTCAACGCCGAAGCGATGCAGAGCCTGGGCATGGTTCCGACGATGCAGGAT
>NZ_JBFRCY010000752.1:0-2148 GCF_052113305.1 Terriglobus sp. YAF25 | reverse complement strand
GCACAACTGTCATCCACTGCGCACTACTTCGTCATGGTTCCTGCGCAACCGGACATTCACCTTCATCTCAGCACCGCACAGATGCCGGGCGTTCTCACCGTCTCGCAGAAGATGAATGCTGCTGTGGCCAAGAGCCTGGTGCAGACTCCGCCTGAGGGTTCCGGTGTCGACACCTTTGCCTTCTGGCTGCCCGAACGCCGGCCGAAGGCTCGCAACCTGGCGGTGAAGTTCCATCAGCCTCTCGCGCTCTATCGCCCTGCAAACGTGATCAACGGTCTCAATCGGCCATGGCGTGGAACCAATGCATGGACTCCGGCAATGGACGACAACGCACCGGCACTCACACTGCGCTGGGAAGAGCAGGTTGAAGTACGAAAGGTGTCCATCACCTTCGATACCGACTTCGACCATCCCATGGAATCGGTACTGATGACGCATCCGGAGCGGATTATGCCGGGATGCATTCGCGCCTTCCGCGTCTCCACGGCTGAGGGTGTAAGGTTGGCAGAGGTAACCGAGAATCACCAGACACAGTGGACTCTGGATCTGCCGGCGCCAGTCACCACTTCAGGCCTGCGTATCGATGTTCTGGAACATGGAGAGGCTCCGCCTGCAATCTTCAATGTGTCCTGCTTCTGAGGCGATATGACCAAACGCACGAATCCCTGGAGTATCGTTGCCCTGCTCTTCGCGGTAGCGGTTCTGAATTACTTTGACCGTCAGAGTCTTTCGGTCGTTGCTCCACGGATGCAAGCGGAGCTGCACCTCTCCGACGTCGGCTATGGACATGTGGTCAGCCTCTTCCTTCTGGCCTCCGCCTTTGCGTACGCGCTCTCAGGCTTCGTCTGCGACGCTCTCGGCACGCGCCGCTCCATGGCGTTGTTCGTAGCCTTTTGGTCAGCAGCGGAAGCGGCGACGGCGTTTGCCTCCTCCATTCTTCTTCTCGGGATCGCACGCTTCTGCCTGGGGCTCGGAGAGCCTGGACTGTGGGTGGCCGCCCCCAAAGCCGTGGGCGAGGTTCTGGACAAAGCTCGGCGCAGTCTTGCCGTGGGCATCTATACGGCCGGCGCAACGATGGGAGCGATCATCGCCATCCCCGCCATCCTGGCCATCACCACACATCTTCCCTGGCGCAGCATCTTTCTGATCGACGGAGCCATGGGGCTACTGTGGGTTCCTGTCTGGTTATGGATCTATCGGGACCAGCCACGCAGTGAGACTGCGACTCCAGCCGCAACGAATGTCTTTCGCGATGTCATCGCGCAGCCGCAGATGTGGCAGCTTTTGATCGCTCGCGGCATGACCGATCCGGTCTGGTACTTTTACCTCTTCTGGTTTCCCAAGTATCTGCTGAGCGATCGTCATCTCACCGCAAGCCAGATGGCTCACTTCGGATGGATGGTCTATCTGGCAGGCGGTATCGGCACCATCGTCGGCGGCTCACTCTCCGGCATGTTCATCCGCCGCGGTCTCGACCCGGGAGTCGCCTATCGCCGCACCATGCTCTTCTCAGCGTTCGCTGTATTGGTGAGCCCGCTCGCATATCTGAGTCCCGGCATCGGCATGACGATGCTGTTTGCCTCGGTCGTGGCTATGGCGCATATGTCATGGCTCACGAATCTTACCTCGACGCTGCTGGAGGTCTTCTCACCGCAACAGTTGGGACGCGCTGCGGGACTGATCGCCGCAGGCAGTGCCTTTGGAGGTATGCTTTCGAGCGAGATCATTGCTTACTGCCTGACGCATGGGGGCTATCGCCCGGTGTTTATTGCGATGGGCCTGATGCATCCGATTGCGATCGTGCTGTTGTGGACAGCCTTCAGGGCGAAGCCTCGGGGTGAGATGCAGGTACCGGTTGCAGGAGAAGCGCTTGTTGTGGGTGATGCGAACTAAGCGCATTGATAAATTCGGTTGATCTGAGGCAGTCAGAACATGGCTGAAGCTGGTGGGAGCAGCGGGCTTCAGCCCGCTGGTAAAGGTWTAAAAGTARATGGGCTTTAGAGTCTGTGTGAGTACTACTTGATTTTCGGAGTTATTTATACGAGAAGAGAGTATGTCACGTTATCTTCCCTATTCTCCAGAGCAGGGTTATCTTGTTCCGCCTCGCGTGGACGAAGTTCTGAGCGCGGATCATCTGTGTTTTTTCGT
>NZ_JBFRCY010000751.1:0-2148 GCF_052113305.1 Terriglobus sp. YAF25 | reverse complement strand
GCTCCAATACGGCGCCGGCATCAAATACCGCGTGACGCCTCGCTTCACCATGCGCATGGACTGGCGCGAGACCTGGTCCCGCAACCCTCGCATCATCCGCGACTCCTACGAAAGCTTTGTTCCCGATACCCTTCCGGACGACTACGAAGTCCTCGTCCTCAACGGCCCACCCGACAGCATGTTCTTCCAACAGCGCGCCACCATGGGCTTCGCCTTCACGTTTTGATGTCTCTAAGCGTTGGTGTCGTCAGGGTGTGCGCAGGATTCTGACGGTACCCATGCCGTACGTCTTCAACTTTTAACTTTCAACTTCTTCTTGTGCCATGATCTTCTTCGCGATCTTCGCCACCAGCTTCCTCGGCGCAAACCGAACCCCAAAGACCATCCACCTGTTCATCCGGCCCGCGATTACAAGCCTCTGTCCGCGCATCATGCCGGCATAGCCGATCTCAGCGACCTCCTTCGCGGCCATGGCGCCGCTGCGGAAGGCAATCGTCTTCGTCATGCCCGCTGCCTCCGCAAACTCCGTCTTCGTTGTTCCCGGACATAACGCAGTAACCGTGACACCGGTCCCCGACAGTTCCTCCGCCAAGGCCTCACTGAAGCTCGTCACAAATGCTTTCGTCGCTGCATACACGGTGGCGAATGGAGTCGGCGTGAAGCCTACGACTGAACTCACATTCAGGATGCGTCCATGCCCTTGCGCCATCATGCAGGGTGCGATCATCCGCGTCAGCTCCATCAGTGCCACGATATTGACCTGCACGATCGCGTGCAGTCGATCGACCGGAACTTGTGTCACCGGTCCGTGGTGACTGAAGCCGGCATTGTTCACCAGGACATCGATCTCAGCTTCACGTGCCGTGAGCTCTGCTTTGATCTGCGCGGCCGCTCCCGGCTGCGAAAGATCGATCGCCAATATCTGTGTCACAGCGCCGTGCTTCTGTGCCAGCATCTCCGCTAGTTGCTGGAGCCGCTCTTCCCGCCGTGCTACCAGCACCAGGTCGTAGCCGTTCGCGGCCAGTACCTGTGCCAGCTCCCATCCAATGCCGCTGCTTGCACCGGTCACCAGCGCCAACGGCCTCTTTTGTTCGTTTGCAGACATCGCTCCCCCTCAGGCTCCAACCTTCGGTAAGCTCCATCCCCGCCACACGCTCAACATGCGCAGAACGAAGCAGGAGATGCCGCCGGCCAGTGCCGCCAGGCTGGGATGCAGTCGCAGCGCCCGCACCGAAATCACCATCACCGCTGCACCCAGCAGCGCCGCCGAGGCATAGATGTCAGTCCGAAGTACTCCCGGGACTGTGTTCAGAAAGATGTCGCGGATCGTTCCCCCGCCACAGCCGGTAATTGTGCCCAGCAACACCGCCATCATCGGATGCATGCCGAATTCCAGCGCTTTGGTCGCGCCTGCGATGGCAAACAGCGAGAGCCCGGCTGCATCCAAAGCTGTAGTCAGGACCGAGCTCGCTTGCTGCGCGATTGTTCCATGAAAGACAAATGCCAGCATGCCGCCGGTAAAGGCGATGGCTCCATATCGCCAGTCTTTGATCGATGCGGGCGGCGTAGCCCCGATCAGCAGGTCGCGGACGATGCCGCCACCAACAGCAGTAGTAAAGGCCAGCACCAAAATGCCGAAAAGGTCCATAGCAGCGCGAATACCCGCCAAGGCGCCCTCCATGGCAAACAAGAGCGTACCGGCGAAGTCAGCGGTCAACAACACGAGGTCAAGGCCACGGCGTAGTTTGGGTGTATCCATCTCTCTTCCCCCAAAGGTAACGGTACCTTGGGCACGTACACGCGTAAATTGCTATCAAGTTCCCCAAACGAAGGCCGATGAGCGGATTGAGCCATCATCATGACCATTTTCGTCTTCGCCTACTTCGCTCTGAATACGCTGCTCGCTCTGGGCATGCACGCCACCACGATGCGCTCCACGCTGGAGCGCCCACGCGTTCTTGAGTTTCTTGCCTTCTTCGTCTTCTTTCTTATCGCCGGTCTGCCGCTGATGCTCGGCGCCATCGTCATCGGCGCAATCAGCTACAAGCGCGCCGGCCGCCGCCCGTCCATGCCATCCGGCATTCCGCAGCTCCGCGTCGTCCGCTAGCAGCTCTTCACACGCTGAAGGCGGAAATGATCTTCGTTGCC
>NZ_JBFRCY010000750.1:0-2160 GCF_052113305.1 Terriglobus sp. YAF25 | reverse complement strand
CACCACGCTAGTGGGTAGCAAGTTTGTGCTGGCGCAGCCAGTCGGCCAGCTCTGCTGGACGATTTGTCTGGATACCCGCCGCCCCCAGATCGAGTGCCTTCTGCCAGACGTCAGGCGTATCCGCATCGCCCAGCCGATCTACGAAGATGCTGGCATGTGCGGCCTTCGCGCAATCGATCACAGGGTCTTTGAAGTCGTTAGCGTCGAAAGCAATCACCTGCGGTTGCAAGCCGCGAACAAGGAACTTGCAGATATCCGGTGTAATAGCCTCCGGCATGACCTTCAGTGAAGGACGAATCTTACGCACGTCATACAGAAAAAATGGATTGCCGTAGATCACGACGTGGTCCTGCATATCGTGTTTCACGATCGTATCCACCAGTTGCTGCGGGTCGGCATACTTTGTATCGACGTAGATGTTGATCTTTCCGTGGGCAAGGTCAAGGGCTTCTTCGAACGTTGGAACCTTGGTTCCCGCAAAAGCAGGTGAGAATTTCGAGCCTGCATCCAGTGCGCGGATCTCATCGAAGGTGTGCTTGTGCACCTCGCCCGTTCCATTTGTCGTACGGTCAAGGGTACTGTCGTGCATCAGCACCAGCTTGCCGTCCGAGGTGGTGCGGACATCCAGCTCAAAATAGTCCGCACCCACGTCAATAGCAGACTGAAATGCGGCCAGCGTATTTTCGGGATGATGCAGGTGTTCTCCGCGATGAGCGATCACCCGAATCTTGCCGTCACTCTCCAACGGCTGCCATGCTGTTTGAGCCACGGCCATTCCACTGAGGGAGATACAGCAGAGAAGAAGCTTTCCTAATGATGTATGCATCGTTCTTACACAATCCTTTTTCATAACTGATGTTTGTCTTCCTCAGAAGCGCAGGCGGCCGACGATCAGTAGCGAACGCGGATCCTGTGCTCCCGTTACCTGACCGAAGTTCGCATTACTGATGTTGGTGCCAAGTCCAGAGAACTGCGGATGATTGAAGGCGTTATGCGCATCCACGCGAAGTGCGAAGACCACACGCTCCCGTATAGGGATCTCTCGCATCAAGCTCAGGTCCCACACATTCTGGCCCGGACCATAGAGTGCCGCCCGTGGCGAGTTGCCCAGCGTATTCGCTGGAGTGATGGCAAAGGCAGACGTATTGAACCACTTCTGAACCGTGCGCGAACCTCGCGAAATGTTCGGATCGCCAGCCTTGGTGACATACTGGGCTCCCGAGAAGATACCTAACTGATTTGCCTGCGTGATGAAGTACGGATAGCCCTTCTGAAACTGAGCCACCGTGCYTACCTTCCAGTGACCGATCACCTGTGACAGCACAGGAACACTCTGCAGGTACTTCCCTCCTGCGCCAACCGGAAACGCATAGACCGCCGACAGCGAGAAGCGCTGAGGAATATTGTTCATTGCCGTTCCCCACTGCGCCCGCAGGTCATAGTAATTCTGTACGCCCACGGCATTCGCACGCGAAGGTCCGTCCACGTCATCCAGCGAACGCGCCCAGGTGTAGGCGGCGCGCACCGAGACACCATTGTTCCAGCGATGGCTCAGCGTCGCATACATGGCGGCATAGGAGGTGGCGCCTCCGTTCTTCAACGCCGTTACCGTCAGGAACTGCGGGTAGGGACGCAAGCTCTGCGCCGTGCTCAAGCCAAAGCAGCAGCTTGCAGACGGCTGAATCTGGTTGATGGGCACGCTGATCGGCAGATGCACGCCGTGATTGCCGGCATAGTCGACCTCCGCAATCCACTCATGACCCAAGTCATGCTCGACGCCGAACTGCCACTCCTGCAGATAGGGCAGTACAGCAGTCTGAGGCAGTTGTGTCGGGCTGAAGGAAGGCTTGGTCAAGCTGGTTGGAATCAACGGATTTCCATCCGCATCTGCGTTCGGGCTATACGGAGGAACACCCTGGCTCAACTGGAAAGGCGCGGTAACGCCCGGGTTAGAGCTCTGGAAGCTGACCGCGACCGTCGAGGCCGAGGTGAGTCCTGCCGTTCCGAAGCCGATGCTGGGCAGTTGATAGATACCGTATCCACCACGAACCACCGTCTTGCGGAAGAGCCGGTAGTTGAAGCCTGCACGCGGCAGAATGCCTGTATAGATATTCGGGTTCAGGCTGTGCGGAGCACCGTTATACCCCGCAAACTGGATAC
>NZ_JBFRCY010000749.1:0-2165 GCF_052113305.1 Terriglobus sp. YAF25 | reverse complement strand
CCGAGGGGACCGGGGACATTCTTGATCGCCAGCGGCTTCCCGGCGATGTCCATCACAAGCTTCGCGAGCTGGTTGATGCTCACCATCTCTTCTGAACCGATATTCAGCGGTCCCTCGAACGGGCCTTCCATCATGCGGCGAATTGCCTCAACGCACTCATCGACGTAGAGGAACGAGCGGGTCTGCTTGCCGTCTCCCCACACTTCGATCGCGCCACCCTCGGGAGTCGTAGCTACCTTACGGCACATTGCGGCAGGCGACTTCTCGCGGCCACCGCGCCAGGTGCCTTCAGGCCCGAAGATGTTATGGAAGCGGGCCACACGAATGTGCAGACCGTAGTTGCGCATGTAGGAGAGGTACAAGCGCTCCGAGAAGAGCTTCTCCCATCCGTACTCCGAGTCAGGAGCCGCGGGATAGGCGGAGTCTTCCGAGCACTTCGGATTATCAGGATCTTCCTGGTTGTAGGCCGGGTAGATGCAGGCGGAGGAGGAGTAGAAGAAACGCTTCACACCAGCCTCGCGGCCATACTCGACCATGTTCAGGTTGATAGTCGCTGAGTTATGYATCACATTGRCATCGTGCTCGCCGGTGAAGATGTAACCGGCGCCGCCCATGTCGGCTGCAAGCTGATAGACATCTTCGATACCGTCGACAACGGCCTTGACCACCTGCGGATCGCGCAGGTCGGCCTGGATGAACTCGTCTGCCGAGGACTCGGTGAACTCGTGCCTTTTGATATCCACGCCCCGAACCCAATAGCCTTCAGACTTCAGTCTGCGAACCAGGTGGCCGCCGATAAACCCGCCGGCGCCGCCGACAAGCACTTTCTTTTGTGACATTCTGTCCCCTTGGTTGGAAAGGTTAGCAATCTTTGCTGCGGATGCACGCGCTCTTAATCTCATCATAGCGGAAACCGGTGCGGGGCCGGAACGAAAGTAATCACCGTCGTGTTAAAGGAAAGAGTTGAGGTTAAAAGCAAAATGCCCACTCCGAAGAGTGGGCATTTTCAAGAATATGCCGGCGATGACCTAATCTCCCACACAGTTTCCCGTGCAGTACCATCGGCTCGACAAGGCTTAACTTCCGTGTTCGGGATGGGAACGGGTGTGACCCTTGCGATATGCTCACCGGCAAATTGTCGAAGTCGCTCGCGCGATACTTCACAACTGAATAGATTGAGTTTGCTACTTTTGATAACTACAGGGCTTGTGTTGAATATCTCTGACAACAACTACTCTGTGCAGAGTAAATTCTATGGACAAGCCGAACGGGCGATTAGTACTGGTAAGCTACACACATTACTGTGCTTCAACCTCCAGCCTATCAACCAGGTGGTCTTCCTGGGCCCTTCATTTCCCTTTTGGGTTGGGAGATCTCATCTTGAGGCATGCTTCCCGCTTATATGCATTCAGCGGTTATCATAACCGAACTTCGCTACCCAGCCGTGCCKTTGGCAMGACAACTGGWACACMAGAGGTTYGTCCATCCCGGTCCTCTCGTACTAAGGACAGGCCCCCTCAAATCTCCTACGCCCACAGCAGATAGAGACCGAACTGTCTCGCGACGTTCTGAACCCAGCTCACGTACCGCTTTAATAGGCGAACAGCCTAACCCTTGGAACCTTCTACAGCTCCAGGATGCGATGAGCCGACATCGAGGTGCCAAACCATTGCGTCGATATGAACTCTTGGCAATGATCAGCCTGTTATCCCCGGMGTACCTTTTATCCGTTGAGCGATGGCCCTTCCATWCAGAACCACCGGATCACTAWGGCCTGCTTTCGCAYCTGCTCGACTTGTAGGTCTCGCAGTTAACCACACTTATGCCTTTGCACTCGACGGTCGATTTCCAAACGACCTGAGTGTAGCTTCGCGCGCCTCCGTTACAATTTAGGAGGCGACCGCCCCAGTCAAACTACCCGTCTTACAGTGTCCCTCTCCCGGATCACGGGAGTAGGTTAGGATCACAACAATCGCAGGGTGGTATCTCACCGTTGGCTCCTCCGAGACCGAAATCCCGGAATCAAAGCCTCCCACCTATCCTGCGCAGCAATTGCCGTAACCCACTGTAAAAGTATAGTAAAGGTGCACGGGGTCTTTTCGTCTAGCTGCGGGTAACCGGCATCTTCACCGGTACTACAAGTTCGCCGAGCAACTCGTTAAGAC
>NZ_JBFRCY010000748.1:0-2165 GCF_052113305.1 Terriglobus sp. YAF25 | reverse complement strand
CCCATGTACCGTGTGCCCCGTGTCCCTCGGGGACATGGGCCCGGCTTCTCGCCGGTGATGCGCTCGAGGTTTAGCTAGGCATGAAAGACAAAACGATAACGCCCCGACGCTGGAAACTTAACTTCGATCCCTGTATCGCGATCAGTCACGATCGCCGATCCCTTCGCACCCGGAATGCTGCGAATCTTTTTCGCCCTCGCAGGAAGCACAATCCGATGAGTGCCTGGCTGTTGCACCAGCATTGAGAGCTTCGCAATAGCTCCGTTGTTCCAGGCAATGTCGACCGTTACTCCTCCACGAGCTCTTAGTCCCGCAATGCTTCCATTTGGCCATGCTTGTGGCAGCGCGGGCAGAATCCGGATCACACCGTTATGGCTCTGAAGCAGCATCYCTGCTATCGCGGAGGTCGTGCCAAAATTTCCGTCAATCTGAAAGATCGCGCCATTCCCGGATGGATGTGTATCGAAGAAGTTGCCGGCGGTACTCACCTTCATATGCATCTGAAGCGAGGTCCAGGCCTGCCCTCCATCTCCAAGGCGAGCCCAAAGATTAGACGCCCATGCGCGGCTCCATCCCGTATACGCTCCGCCATTAGCCAGCCGTCGTTCCAATGAGACGCGGCCTGCCGCCATCCACTTCGGAGCGCTCTCCATGTCGAACTCATTACCAGGGTAGAGCGGATAGAGGTGAGACATGTGCCGTTGCCCTGGCGTGGACTCAGCAAAATCGACAGACCACTCCTGTAACTGGCCGTACTTTCCGACCGCATAGGGAATCATGCCGTCACGTCGATGGCCAAGATGTGCTGCCCACTCCGTATCGATCCCGAGAACTCTGGACGCTTCGATGCAGTTCTTAAAGAGCTCACGGACGAGTGCGATATCCATCGTGCAGCCGGCGCTGACATTTGCCTTCTTCCCATCCGGAGCCATGAAGTCATTCTCGGTAGAAACGGATGGACAGGTTGTGAGTCTTCCTTTTCCATCTGAAACCAGCCAGGCGGAGCAGAATTCCGCCGCACCCTTCATCAGGGGATACGCCTGTGATTCGAGAAATCCCTTGTCGCCGGTAAACAGGTAGTGCTCCCACAAATGAGCACACAGCCATGGAGCACTCATCGCGAAGTTTGCCCATGTGGGATCACCTTTGCCTTCACCTACCGGGCTGGAGAGACACCATCCATCAATGTTGTGAT
Organism: Terriglobus sp. YAF25; assembly: GCF_052113305.1. Classification (NCBI taxonomy): domain Bacteria; kingdom Pseudomonadati; phylum Acidobacteriota; class Terriglobia; order Terriglobales; family Acidobacteriaceae; genus Terriglobus; species Terriglobus sp. YAF25. Next base: position 970 of record NZ_JBFRCY010000748.1, on the reverse strand, counting down.
GAGAGACCCAGCCGGGCATGCCATAGTTCACTTCAGCGGTCTTCGCGCCGTTCTTCGCGAGCGTCTGCAGCATCTCGAATAACGGCTGATGGAACTCGGTGAGATTGCAGGTCTCCGCCAGCCAGTAATTCATCTGCACATTGATGTTCGAAGTCCAGTTAGAGCTCCACGGCGGGCGAAGCTCATTGTTCCAGATGCCCTGCAGGTTTGCCGGAAGTGTGCCCGGGCGAGAGCTGCTGATCAGAAGGTAGCGGCCAAAGTGGAAGTAAAGCGCCAGCAGAGACGGATCCGGCTTCTTCTCAAACTCTGCCACACGCTCTGCCGTGGAGCGGGTTCGATCCTGTTCTCCGAGATCGAGGGCGACGCGGCGAAAATACTTCTGATGCGCGGCGATGTGACGGTCGCGTAGAAGCTGGAGCGGCTTGGCCGCTGCTTTGTTCAATGTGGCCCGCACGCCGGCATGAATTTCGCTCGTGGGGCGATCCGGAACCTTGTCATAACTACGAAAACCCGTGCCGGCAGCGAAGAGTATGTGAGCCGACCGTACCTTCTCGATCTGCAGCACATTATTTGCAGCGTGTGCCCTTCCATCGTTTGAAAGGATGCGAGCTTCACTAACGAAGTACATGCCTTTGCCGGGCTCGTCTGAATACTGAATCGGATTGTCAGTCTTCAGGTAATTCGGTCTGCTGACCACCGGAGCCTTTCCCCGAATCACAAAGGCAGCATCGTTGACGTCGGCCACGTGTTGAAGCTGGCTGTCCAGACGCACCGTGACGGTGACCGGTTCCGATGCCTCGATCGACATCACCAGCACATTGTCAGGATAGGAGACAAAGCACCGCTTGGTAACATTCACGTTCCCCAATCGAAACGTGGTCTGTGCAATCGCTGTATCGAGATTCAGCTCGCGGCGGTACTCTCTTACCTCTTCATGGCTCTCTGCATCGCCAAACAGAGTGACATATAG
>NZ_JBFRCY010000747.1:0-2185 GCF_052113305.1 Terriglobus sp. YAF25 | reverse complement strand
CTTATAACCCAACGACGAAGATGACGGTCTTCGGCCGTTACTCCGTACAGCGCTCGCAGATCACTGATCCTCCGGCGCTTGGCAATGCGATCGGCAATACCTGGGATGGAGGTCAGCCTGGATCTGCACCTGGAACGATCCAGAACATCGGTATCGGCGCCTCGTATGTCGTTACGCCCAATTTTGTGATCGACGGGAACGTCGGTTTTGTACGCATCAATCTCGCTGCACGCGCTCCGGACTACGGAACCAATGTAGGTCTCGATACGCTGGGTATCTCCGGAACCAACGGTTCTACGCCGTTCCAGTCTGGTACGCCTGGTTTTATCGTCGCCAACAACTCAAGCTTCGGAAACTACATCCAATCCAATCCGTTCCAGTTCCGCGACATGCAGTATGTCAGCAACCTCAATGCCTCCTGGATCCGCGGACGCCACACGATGCGTTTCGGCGGTGAGTACGTACACTCCGCCATCAACCACCTCCAAGCAAACAATGCCGGTCCGCGTGGCCAGTTCACCTTCTCTGGTGGTGTGACCGGTAATAACAGTGGCGTTACCGCTGATGGCCCTACTTACTATCGTGCTGTGGCCGATCTTCTTCTCGGTATGCCGCAGGCGATCGGCAAGACAGTCCAGATGTTCCAGCCGAACGGCCCACGCTTCTCGAGCTTCAGCTTCTTCGCGCAGGACACCTGGAAGGCTACGTCAAACCTGACTATCAACTATGGCGTTCGCTATGAGTATTATCCCTTCGCGAACCGCGATCATACTGGCGTCTTCCGCTTCGATCCCTCAACCAGCAATGTGTTGATCGGTGGCCGTGGCAATGTACCGACTGACACTGGCGAAGACGTTGGACACGGCATGCTGGTGCCTCGTCTCGGAATCAATTACCGCATCAATGACAAGACAGTGATCCGCTCCGGCACGGGGCTAACGGTCGATCCGGAAAACTTCCGCTTCTTCCGCGACTCTTATCCGGCGCTGATTACGCTGAACAATACCGGCACCAATAACTATGTTCCCGCAGGTGCGCTTACAGCTGCGAACTCATCGGCGCCGAACATGAATACGCTGCCGAGCGGAACCCTGGCTGCGGGTGTTCCGACCGTAGGCGCGCCGGATATCTCGTCCGGTATTGTGCCGCTGCCGTACAACTACACGACACAGACCGCTCCGCAGAAGTGGCGCCGCGGTTATATCGAAACCTGGAACCTGTTTGTCGATCGTGACCTGTTCAAGGGGCTCGTCCTGAACATTGGCTATGTTGGCACGCATCACGTGCGTCAGGTCGTGGGTCTCGATATCAATGCCGGTGGCGTCAGCACTCTGGGCGCCAACAGTCGTCCACTCTTTGCCAATGCGAACGGCCCAGGTGGCGCGAAGCGCTACACCGGAACCATTCTGAATGTCCTTCCGTGGGCAGACGAAAAGTATTCCGGCCTGCAACTGCAGTTGAGCAATCGTAGCTCTGCGCAGTTGCAGTATGGCTATTCCTACACCTGGTCGCACTACATGAATAACTACGATGCGGACAGTACGCTCGGAGCCGTTGCCTTCAATACTCCGGCGTTGCAGAAGCGTAACTTCGCCAACTCGCAGTTCGACCGCAAACACCTCAATGTACTGTGGACCGTGTGGCAGATGCCGGTCGGTCGCGGACGTCGCTTCCTGAACCAGGGAATTGTCGGCAACCTCGTCGGTGGATGGGATATGAACACCATCATGACCTACTACAGCGGACGTCCGTTCCAGATTACGGATAACTCGCAGGCCGGTAACGGCGACACAGTTGTTCCGAACCAGGTGAGCCCGCTGCAACTCAGTGGAACGAAGTACACCAGCGGCTCCACTACGTATCCGTATTACTTCGTAAATAACGGCAACATCACCAAGCTGCCGAATGCGACTGCCAATGGAAACGTCGGCCGTAACTCTATCCGTGGCCCCGGCTACTTCAATCTGGATGTGGGACTCACGCGTAATATCCCCATCTGGAGAGAGATTGCTGTGGTTCTGAAGGCTGAGTCGTTCGACGTAACCAATACGCCGCAGTGGAGCAATCCCACGGCCAACGTGAATGACGCCGGCTTCGGCCAGATCACCAGCGTACTCTCCACCAGCAATCGTACCGTGCGCTTTAGCGGACGCATCAAGTTCTAACGAACACCTACCGAAGCGGG
>NZ_JBFRCY010000746.1:0-2954 GCF_052113305.1 Terriglobus sp. YAF25 | reverse complement strand
TCACAGGGCTCGTACAGCAATCAGCCAATGCCGGACTTTCGGGGAACCTGACGGATGCATCCCGCCTTCTGGAACAGGCACGTGCCCTTGCCCCGGACAATCCTATCGTTACGCAGCATTTCGCCAACCTTGACACTACGCCGCGTGTTGAGGCGGTGCCGACTTTGCCTGCCGATGCGGTGCCACAGCTTGCCGGTCCAATCTCCCTGGCCCTCAAAAACACTCCGATCAGCCTGCACCTGCGGGGAGGGGCCCGCGAAGCCTACATGGCAGCCGCCAATCAGGCCGGCCTCCGCGTTATCTTTGGCAACGGCCTCAGCGGCGAGCAGACGAAGATTGATCTCGACGGCCTGACCTATCAGCGTTCTCTCGATATCCTTGGCCAGCTCTTCCACACCTTCGCCGTTCCCATTGACGAACACACCATCATCGTCGCCGGCGATACCCTGGAGAATCACGACCAGTACGAGCATCTCTTTCAGGAAACGGTGTATCTTGCCGGCCTGAACAACACGCAGATGACCGAGCTGGGTAACGTTGTGCGCCAGGTCTTCGATATCAAGCTGGCGACAGTCCAGGTAAATTCAGGAAACCTGGTGGTACGAGCACCGCAGCAGTCCATCAACGCCATGAATGCCGTGCTCAGCGACCTTCTGGATGGCGGAAGCGAAGTTGTCTTTGACCTGAAGGTCTATTCCCTGGACACCTCGCGTACGCGGAATGTAGGCATCATTCTTCCAACGCAGCTCAGCGCTTACAACCTTGCATCACAGGCGCAGAGCATCATTTCGTCCAATCAGAGCCTGATCAATCAGCTCTATGCAGCCGGCATCTTCACTTCGTCGACAACACCGACACAGATTGCGCTGTACCTGTTGGCTTCGGGAGTTGTGAGCTCCAGCTTGCTGACCAATTCGTTCCTCGCGGTTGGCGGAGGCCTGACGACTACTGTCCTTTCTGCCGGACTCACACCGATACTGAACCTGGGTTTCACGTCATCTGATTCACGTGCACTGGATGACGTGATGCTGCGTGTCCGCGACCGAGAGCAATCGACCTTCCGCGCGGGAACGCGCTATCCGATCGCTACCTCTCTTTATTCGGACCYCACTTCGTCGGCATCATCAACAGCCYCATCCCTGCTGGCGCAGTATCTTGGAACCAACTCCTCCTCATCGAATCTGCTAAGCAACGCCATTCCGCAGATTCAATACGAAGACCTGGGACTGACCCTCAAGGCCGAGCCGACCATCCAGAAGACCGGGGACATTCACGTCAAGATGGACTTCAAGATCGAGGCCTTGGCTGGAACCTCGCTGAACGGCATCCCTGTACTCGCAAGCCGTCAATATGCATCAGACGTCACGACACATGACGGAGACACCATCATGCTGGTCTCGGCCATGTCGGAGCAGGAGGCGTACGCGGTAAGCGGCTTGCCGGGGCTGAGCGAGCTGCCTGGCTTCGGCAGCACCACAAACAAGCAGAGCTCACGCAGCAAGAGCGATCTGGTCATTCTGTTGACGCCCCACATCGTTCGCAACCGCCGCAAAGGAAATACAGGCCCCCTGGTTCCGATCACCGTTTCCAACAACTAAGTCACGGGCGGACTTGATTGATTTCGCCCCAATCGATATAGTTGTTCTTGGAACGGGCGGGAGTAGCTCAGTGGTAGAGTGCTTCCTTGCCAAGGAAGATGTCGCGGGTTCTAATCCCGTCTCCCGCTCCAATAAAGTCCCTCCACTGCTGTCAATCCCTACAGCATTCGGCGCGGTACCCAAGTGGTAAGGGAGAGGTCTGCAAAACCTTTATGCGTCGGTTCGATTCCGACCCGCGCCTCCAAACTCCCCAACAACTTAGCGACTTACGAAAATCCTCCAGCCGACGCTAAGCTCCAATAGAAAAACTCCCTCGTACAGATCCCACTGGATATCCCTTCCAAATGCCTCCAGAGCACTTCCCTGTTTCTGGGGTATGACGGAAGAGACGTGTAGCGGCGTTTTCATTGCGGCAAACGGCCATAGATGGGGAGCCTACACTACATCCGCAGATGCTCTAGCCTGGAACCGGCTTCCAGTTACAAACTCTTTTGGGCTGCTGAAGAGTGTGCGGTATCTTGAACCACTGCAAGTTGCTTCCCGTCTAAGAGCGCGGTGATTGAGGCTCCCTGAAACTGCAGCTCTATTCGATGCCACCCTTGTCCGATATCAATATGTCCCTGAGCAAGAGCCGTCGGAGCATTCTTGAATCGCGTCGAAAGCAGTGACCACATACCATTCGCTTCCATCTTGAGAACATAAGCGCTTGGATACATAGCCTTGTGGTCCTGGAAGACATCCGCGGAATCTATCCGCCCAAGTAGCGTTGCGACACCATTCTTAGGCACCGTTACATCGATACCAATTTTGTAGTCGCTCCACTTGATGTCACCTGCGATGGTGAATGGATCAGGCCGTGGCGACCAGGGAGTTGGCTTTTCCGTGATCTTCTGTTGCAGGCAGTGGCCGGTGCGTCCGTCACATGCAGCCGCTTCAAATGCGCCGTCCTGATCGCTCAGATACTTCGCAGTGCGACCGATTTCTACTGCTTCAAAATCGTCAGCATAAGGGAAAGGAAATGCCGCAGCTGCAGGCGGACGGCTTGTACCGCGATTTTGGCCGATAGTTGTCGTGATGGTATAGATGGAGCCCGGTTCAAAGTCATACGTCAATCCGCCGTCTTTCACGGGAATAGCAGCAACCTGTTCAAACGTCTTTGTTGCATTCGTCTGCCAGACAAACGCGGTCTCGTTGCTTAGTCCCCTGCCCACCTGCAGTGTGACGTGTTGCATACGGTTCGCGGACGTGGTCTCCAGGACGACGCTCCAATCAGCGGGCTTGTTCCCTGCCAGAGGAGCGTGCATCGCGACATAGGTGCCGCTATCGCCAGGCAAATAGCCTGTCGCAGTATTCATG
>NZ_JBFRCY010000745.1:0-2194 GCF_052113305.1 Terriglobus sp. YAF25 | reverse complement strand
ACCGGGCAGTTCTTGTGATCGAGTCCATGGTGAATGGAGATCTCGCGTCGCAACTCATTGGTCTCGTGCGACAGCAGACGACCAAGCCGATTCACTTTCTTGTCAACACGAGCTACCACGGAGACCATGCTTACGGGAATTATGTATTCCCTGAAAGTACTGTCATCATCCAGCATCCCGCGACCAAGCGTTACATGGACGAGCACTTTGAAGATGATCGCCGTTTCATGATCGGCCTGATGGGCAAAGGTAAGGGCATTGAACGCGTACAGTCCAGAAGCGCCGATGTTGTAGTCCCCGATATGATCAGCGTCGACTTAGGTGGGAGAACAGTAGAAATCCGTCACCTCGGGTTTGCGCAGACTCCCGGGGATCTCGTTGTATGGGTGCCTGAGGCCAAGGTCCTATGGGTCGGCAACATGATCCAGGCGCCCTCCCCCGCACTTCCGTGGCTTTTGGAAGGCCGACATCACGATACGATCGAAACCCTGAGCCGAGTACAGGCCTTTCTTCCTGAGGACGCGACTATTATCCCCGGCCACGGTCGTCCGATGCGTCCTGCAGACATCGATTTCCCACTGAAGTATCTTCGCGAGCTCGATGGCTCGGTGCGCAAGGCCCTCGATGAGGGGCGATCCGCAGAAGAAGCTCCCGATGTAGTCGTGATGGCTCATTACGGCGACTACAGCCTCTTCGAATGGGCGCACAAAACCGTCAACGTTCCAGCTGCATACAGTCATCTGCGAGACAAGGCGACTAAGTAGCGTCCGAGCATGAAGATGACCAGACCGGCATTGGCAATCGAATTGCGTCGATCCCAGCGTTCGGCGAAATAGAGTGCTGTGCCTTGTTGGTTGCACAACGAAAAGTGCGACTGCCGAAGATCAACTATTCGTTCGCTTGCCGTCAGTAATCGAGGTACGCAAGGAGGGTAAACATGGACTTGAAGTCTTCACGGCGGGTGATAGAAAGTGGGCCGACGGCCGACGGACCCTTAACTCGTATATCAGTCTGGGTCACGGACCGGAATCTTCCGTTCCTGGTCTCCAGTATCGGCATGATTGTGATGCTTCTTTGGGCCGGGGCATTCAAGATGACAAAGCCTGGAGCCGAAGGGATTATCCCCTTGGTGTCCAACAGTCCCCTGATCTGGTGGCACTTTAAGTTGTTCGGGCCTTACATCGGGTCAGACATGATCGGTGCGACCGAAGTCACCGCCGCCGTGCTGTTCATCATCGGCTATGTACGCCCAAAAGCAGGTCTCGTGGGAGCGCTCATCACGACGTTGATGTTCTTTATCACCAGCACCATGCTCCTATCGACACCGGGCGCGACCATCGAGTGGAATGGCTTGCGATACATGAACAATCTTGGGCTCTTTCTGTTTAAGGATGTCATATCGCTTGGTGTTTCTTTGTACTTCATCAGCTATTACGGCCGGAAGGCGATGCTCGCTGAGTCGAGAACCAACGGATAGGCCAGCTTTCGCGCTCACTAATCTTTAGGGAAACACTTACGGATAAGGACGCCATCCGGCAAAAGCAGGTATACCGAGACGATCCCTTGAATTCTCCGTAATGTCACTCGACACGCGTATATCCCAAGCGTACCCTTGCCCACCAAGAGGCCCGCACCTTGGACCCCGGTGAAAGAGAGGTTGATTGCATGCAATATATGATCACCTGGAATGAACGCTCGCAGGGCTCGCCCATCGAGTACGAGAATACACAGAAGCGAATCCTGGAAGTCTTCAGCCCATGGAAGGCGCCAGCCAATTTCAAGATCCATTCGTTCGTCATCCGCGTGGGGGACTGGGGCGGGTATATGTTGATGGAATGCGATGACCCGCTCGAAGTGCATAAGTTCTGTTCGATGCTCCCTGCTTTTACATTTGAGGCTCGTCCCGTTGTTCCCGTGGCCGACGCGATTCGTGTGGAACTCGAAGCGATGGCCTATCGCGATGGACTGAAGAAGTAGGTAAAGCCAGTGTCCAGGCAGCTCTCGCCCGTGTGCGGGAGATCAGGGAGATCTTGTAGGGGTGGGCCGAGAGATGGCTCACGATCTTGCCGGAAGGGGCGGAGATGCCCGACGGCACTGGCGAATTTACTGCGAACTTAAGAGAGCTTTCCTGGCCGTGGCGATCTCGGCCAGCTTGGCCTTGTCAACACGCGGATAAGCGAGATCGAGATTGGCC
>NZ_JBFRCY010000744.1:0-2201 GCF_052113305.1 Terriglobus sp. YAF25 | reverse complement strand
ACGGAGAAGACGAGATCGGGGAAGCCGGTGCGGAAGGCTCGGATAATGTCCTTCACACCCTCCAGACCCGGACCTTGACCAGGGAGAGGAACTTGCTCAACGACATCCTCCCAGACGAACTCCACGGTTCGCTCGGTCTGACCCTGGGTGATCACTTCCTCTGCAAAGCGACGAACGATAGCCGAGTTCTCCTGTGTCAATGCGGTTCTCCTTGCAGCAGTATCGGTTTCGGTGCCCCCTGAGCATAGTAATCCAGTTGAGGGAATTCGCGGTGAGTCCTCCTGCCTCTACTGAAATCTATAGAGCGGGCCTTCAGCCCTTCATCATTCAATGTGCCGAAGACCTGGCCCTGCGTGGCAGGTGATGCTTCGGCGTCTTGCATGCTCCCAGCACGAACCATCAGGAAGAAGAATAATTCTTTTCCCATAGACATTCGAGTGGAGTACTATGGTCTCCCATAGTCATTCGAGTGGAGAGCCATGGCGAAGAATAAAACACCGGATGCGGGCGAGATTCTTCAGGGAACGCTCGACCTGCTTATCTTGCGCACGCTGATCCTTGGTCCCGCCCATGGGCACACCATTGCGCGCTCGATTGAGAGCACGTCGGAGAACGCTCTTGAAGTGGAGCAGGGCTCACTCTATCCAGCACTTCACCGGTTGGAGGATCGGGGACTGGTCTCTTCCGAGTGGGGTGTGAGCGATAGCAACCGAAAAGCGAAGTTCTACCGGCTGACGGCGAAGGGCCGTAAGGAGCTGGCGGCGGCAACCGGCCGCTGGCGAAGGATGACGCGCGCGATCGGCCTCATTCTTGGAGAAGCGAACGGCTAGGAGGGAAGAGTATGGGTTTCCAGCGCTACCTCAATCGCGAAAGCAAGGACCGGGATCTGGCAGATGAGATCCACTCGCATCTGGAACACGAAGTAGAGACCAACCTCGCACGCGGTCTCCCGGAGGCTGAAGCGCGACGGCAGGCCCGGCTGAGATTCGGTAATCCGCGCACAGTACGGGAACGTGTGTGGATCTATCGTTCCCTGCCAACGACAGACGGTATCTTGCGTGATCTCCGCGATGCCTGGCGCTCGCTCAGGAAGACGAAAGGGCTCACCATCGTGGCTCTGCTTGTGATCGCACTTGGGATCGGTGTGAACACGGCGGTCTTCTCGGTCGTGAATACAGTTCTGCTACAGCCGCTGCCGTATCCCGATCCGCAGTCTCTGATGAGGCTGGTTGTCTTTACTCCGCAACGCACGCTCGATGGAGCCAGTGTTCCTGAATTCAACCTCTGGCGTCAGCAGACCGGAGTGCTTCGCGATGTGGCGGGCTATGATGCGGGCGGCGCCGGGCTGAATCTCACCGGCGGAGATCATCCGATCCAGGTGCAGGGAGTCCATGTCACCCATGATTACTTCACGCTGTTTGGCGCGCCGGTGATCGCGGGCCGCACCTTCACGGAGGAGGAAGACAGTCCGCATGGCGGCAATGTTGTGGTGCTCAGCTATGGCCTGTGGAAACAGCGCTTCGGCGGTGATACGAGTCTCGTCGGCCGAACGATACCGATCGATAACACTCCTTATCTTGTGGTGGGAATCATCGGACCGAGCTTCGTTAGCGACAATCCGGCGGACCTGTGGATCCCGTATCAGTTCGACCTTAATACGGTAGATCTGGCGCGCTATTTCAGAGTGGCGGCACGTCTGCGGCCTGGCGTAACCCTTGAGCGGGCGAATGCGCAACTCAAGCTCGCCTCCGATCAGTTTCGTCGCGTGATGCCTACTGCCATTCGTCCGCAAAATCATTATGGAGTTGTCTCGCTGAAAGAGGCGATGATCGGCGATACACGCACGCCGCTTCTGGTTTTGCTTACTGCGGTTGGGTTGGTATTGCTGATTGCATGCGCGAATGTGGCAAATATCCTGCTGGCCAAAGCCTCGGGCCGGCAACGCGAATTTGCGACACGGGCGGCTCTTGGCGCGGGCCGCTGGCATATAATCCGTCAGCTTCTGGCTGAGAGCCTTCTTCTGTCGTTGTCCGGCGGCCTGCTTGGCCTGCTTCTCGGCTATGGCAGTGTTCGCCTGTTGCTTAACGTGAATGCTGGCGGTCTTCCCAGGGTGGGTGAAAACGGCACGGCGCTGGCTTTGGATCTGCGCGTTCTGCTCTTCACCTTGGGTGTTGCGGTGCTTACGGGGATACTGGATACTG
>NZ_JBFRCY010000743.1:0-3966 GCF_052113305.1 Terriglobus sp. YAF25 | reverse complement strand
ACTGGGAAAACTCAGAACAAAGAGACACCCAACTCGCCCCTTGGACAGACTTCTACAACCAACAAAGACCTCATGCTAGCCTCAACCTACGCCCGCCCATCAGCAGGCTCCAGATGTCAACAACCTCTTGACCTCCTACAGGCACCCGGGTTGGGGTACGAAAACGGTCGCGCACAACGCATACCCCACCCTTGTCACCCCAGCGAACAAGTTCGCCGGGGACCCCACCCTTTGTCTGCGACAAAGAATGGGGCAACGAGAGTATAGCCTCGCCAGACTGACGGTTTAAGCTTCCAGAATTCCGCGTTTCAATGCGATGAGCACGGCATGCGTGCGGTCGTTGGCCTGCAGCTTCGCCAGCACATTCTTCATGTGGCCCTTCACCGTATCCTCAGAGATGCTGAGGCGGTCGGCGACGATCTTGTTCGAGCAGCCGGAGGCGACAGCCTGCAGTACCTGGAGCTCGCGTGTGGAGAGCGACTCCGAGCCCAGATGCTCTGCCATGCCGTGAGCGATCTCATCCGAGATGCGCTTGCGTCCCTGATGTGCCGCGCGGATGGTGTCGATCAGCTCGGTGCCGAGCATGCCCTTCAGGATGAAGCCCATGGCGCCGGCCTGCAGGGCTCGGGTTGCGTGCACATCGCCGGAATAAGTTGTCAGCACGACGATGCGCGCTTTGGGAAACTCCTGCCGGATCGCCTGAATCGCCTCGATGCCGTTCATTACGGGCATCTGCAGATCCATCAGCGTGACATCCGGACGGTGCTTACGGTACGCAACTACGGCCTCGGCTCCGTTCGTCGCTTCGGCCACAAGCTCCATGTCAGGCGCCTTCTGCATGATGAAGGCAATACCATCCCTCATCAAAGGATGGTCGTCGACAGTGAGTACACGGATCGGGGAGTTCATAAGCAGCCCTCCCTGGGGGGATATAGCAGTAGAGAAACGATATCACTCGCCGCAATGCGGTGCGCCACACCCGAAAGGGTTGGTGGAATGGAAAATCGCGACCGCTACGCCAGAGGCTTGAGCTCCTGCAGCATGGTGGGGAGCAGTTCAGAGACCGTGGGATGGATATGCACTGACCTGGCGACAAGATCGTAGGTCTGCCGTGAGTACATGCAGGTCAACAGGCAATGAATTGCCTCATCGCCGCCGACGCCGAGAATCGTCGCTCCCAGAATGCGGCGCGACTCCGCGTCAACCATCACTTTCATGAAGCCGGCAGACTCTCCCTTTTCCACCGCGCGCCCCACACGGGACATCGGGCGTTTGCCGATCAAGGCGGGTTTTCCGCTTTGCCGCACTTCGGTTTCCGTCATTCCGATATGCGCCAGCGGGGGATCGCTGAAGAGCGCATAGGCCGGAATACGGTCCGCGGCGGAGCGAGTACCGCCGTCGAGCAGGTTATCGGCGACAATCTCGTAGTCGTTCCAGGACGTATGCGTGAAAGCTCCGCGTCCGTTACAGTCTCCCATCGCCCATACGGTTGGGCTGGCGGTGCGGAGATGCTCATCGGTGACCACGAATCCGTGAGCATCCATCTGCACGCCGGCTGCCTGCAGATTGAGATCGTCCGTATTGGGTCTGCGCCCGGTAGCTAACAGAACGTGCGATGCTTCCACTTCCGGCTCTCCGTGCTCACAGTCGAGCGATACCTTGATGCCACGCTCGCTCTTGTGCAACTGAATGCAGTTGGCGTGGGTCCGGAACCGGACCCCCTCCGCCTCCATAATGGCTTGAAGCTCGGAGCTCGAATCTTCACGCCTACGTTCAGAAAGATGCGGGCGCCTTCCAGGAGACGGTCCCCTACACGGACAGTCGTCGGTGATTCAAAGACCGCCTGCCCCTGGATCAACGTGCAGCGTTCCATGCTGCCGATCCAGGAGAGGAGTCCCTTGCGCGAGGCTTCGACGATGCCGTTTTTCCTGGCCATTACGGTCTCCAGGTCGACCCGCACCGCCCCATCCAGCCTGACGCCATAGTCGTTTCCGCGGCGGGCGATATGGGCCGCGTATGCCGATGCCACCATCGCCTTGGTGGGCGTGCAGCCGACATTCACGCAGGTTCCGCCGACGAGCTTGCGCTCGATCAGCGCCACGGTCTGTCCTGCGGCGTTCAGGCGTGCGGCGAGAGCCGGGCCGGCCTGGCCGGCCCCGATGATTATGGCGTCATAGCGTTCGGTCATGCACCCCCCCGGATTGCGGTAACCACCAGCACAATGGCGAGAGCGTCTTCCAGCAACGCCGCACCGATCGCGGACTTCGTCACTTCGGTCAGTTTTGCCCGCAGCCATGCGCCGCCATAGGTTCCGGCAACAGCTCCAAGGATACCCAGAATCACACCGTAAGCGAGCACGCTGTGGGCCGCACCGGCGGTTCCGCCGGCCAGGGCGCCCATCACGATGCGGGCAATGAACTGCGGCGGCACCTTACGGCTCGGCGTCTTCGGCAGCTTGTCGTTAATCAGCTCGCCGATGGCCAGCACCGTGAAAATCAGTACCGTCCACTTCGATCCCATGAAGGCAAACGAAGTCCCGGTTACGGTAAGCAGCCCCAGATGCGCTGCCCAGCTTGCGCCCGCCGGGGACGTTAAAGCACGCAGGCCAGAGACAAAACCAAATAGAAATAGGACGACGATCAGCATCGGCACACCCTCCAGATTCGTTCAATTCAGGATGAGAGACAGGAGCCCAGCGCCTTCCAAACTACTCGCACCGAAGGTTCCGGGGAAGCCCCTTAGGAAAGGAAGGGAGGCCACACTTTGGAGTAGGAGAAATAAGCTCTAACAAATGCCCGCGATATGCTTAAAGAGCATCCATTTATTTTTGGGGTCTGTTCGAACGAATCACACAGCTCCATTTATTGTCTGCAGCCTGGTCTCGCCGCCGGGATCCGGCTGCCCACATGGCAACGCTTTCAGGGTTCACGTTTTAAAAATGCCGCATACGCTCCGCTTTCAACCGAAGGCCTCCGCTGCTTTGATCCTTGGCCATCCCGGCCATGAACTTCGGGTCTATGGATGGACACGTTCCGTTCGCCCTCTCACCTTTGTCATCACAGATGGCTCGGGAACTTCGGGAGTAAGCCGTCTGGACGCAACAACCAAAATCCTGGAGGGGCTAAGGGCTCCGATCGGAACGGTCTATGGACGGTTTACGGACCAGGCCATCTACGAGATGATGCTCTCTGGTTCACTGGAACCGCTGTGCGAGGTTGTTGAATCCATTGCTACCGCATTAACCGACGCACAGATCGAGGTAGTCGTAAGCGATGCCAGCGAAGGCTATAACCCAACGCACGATATCTGCTTTGAGTTAACAGAGGCGGCCGTGGAACTGGTACGGAAACGGACGCGTCGCGCGATCCGGCGATACTCATTTTGCCTGACAGAGTGGGAGGGCTGCGCCCCTTCCCAAAAGGCAGACGAGGCAATCCACCTCGAACTGGACGATGCCTGTCTTTATGACAAGGTCGAGGCAGCCCGTTGCTACGTCGAGTTGCGGGATGAAGTTGATAGGGCCCTTGCATGCAAGGGGATCGAGTACTTCCGCAATGAGACGCTCGTGCCTTCGACAGGATGGACGATCGCACTGGAAGACTATAAGCCGGGTTATGAGCTAAGGGGAGAACAGCGTGTGTCAGATGGCAAATATACGCATGTTTTGCGATACAAGGACCACATCCTTCCAATCTTCCGCGGCCTGCGTGACTATGTTGACCAGAACTAAAAGGTCAGGGAGTTGAAGCCTTCCCGGTGAAGATCCTTATCACCAACGCCATCTTCGAGACCTACACCGGCACGGAGGTGGTGGTCCGGGATCTCGCCCGCGCCTTTGCACGTGCGGGACACACGCCGATCGTCTTTGCTGGGAAGCTTGGGGCTATTGCGGAGGAGCTGCATGCAAACGGAATCCAGGTGACCAATAACCTGGCGCAGATCGGTGGGGCTCCGGACATCATTCAC
>NZ_JBFRCY010000742.1:0-4597 GCF_052113305.1 Terriglobus sp. YAF25 | reverse complement strand
ATACGCAACAGGTTCGTGCAGCCGTGTACTGGCTGCTGGCCACGCTCTTTCTTGCCGCCGGTATCAGCATGCACCAGATGCTGGAGCGCAGCGGAGCCGGCAAACTCGCCATCGTGGCGGGATTCACCCTGTGGGCCTTCTGCTTCGGAACGCATCCGTTTGTGAGTGACACCGGGTTCTGGGGGCCGATCATGAGCCGGTTCTGGGATCTGCAGAAGTTCATCATCATGGTCGGCATGCTGATGGTGCTGCTCGATGAACAGATCGCCCGCAATCATTCGCTGGCACTGCATGATGACCTGACCGGTCTGCCCAATCGCCGCCTGCTGGAAGACAGACTGGCCCAGGCGATGGCGAGGGCTGAGAGAAACGGAAGCAGCGCGGCTGTCGTCATGCTGGATCTGAACGGCTTCAAGCGAGTCAACGATACCCTCGGCCATGCCGCCGGCGACCGGATCCTGTGTCAGTTTGTGGAGGAGCTGAAGAAGGCGGTACGGGCCGCCGATACGCTGGCGCGGTATGGCGGGGACGAATTCGTGGTGGTCGTCGGCGATATCGTCCGGGGCCAGCCTGCTGACCGGTTAGTGGAGGCAATGCGGCGAGCCGGAGCCGGGAACTATGAGGTACAGGGACATACGTTTTCGGTCGAAGCCGCGATGGGAGCGGCGGTATTCCCCGAGGACGCTGATACGGTAGCCGAGCTTTTGCGCATCGCCGATGACCGTATGTATCGCGATAAGCCGTTGCGGCCGATCACAGGGGGCATAAGCTCCAGGGATCTGGGCATCCCGATCGCGAAATAGCGCACTCGGAAAAAGCGCTGAAGGCGCGCTCAGAACGATGGCACCCATGATGCGGCATTTGGGAGAAAGCAGACTTTCTGGGTGCGCTTTGTCTAGATCCCCGCGAAATCTACGGACCGGCTACAGCGTCATATCGCTGGTGTCATTGCTATTTCGGAGCGCCGCTTCGATCTGAGCATTGACGTGTAGAGGTCGCGGCCTTCCACGTTGCCGATGAAGTTCCGTCCCAGCAGATCGCGCAGCAGCGGCAGGGTTTCGCGGGTCAGCGAGTTGCCCTTGGAGTCCTCTTCGCCGATCGACAGCAAGCCGACGGAGGTGTCTCTGGTCTTCAGCACCTGTTCGCTGTAGACCTTGCCCATGATGGCGAAGTCCAGCAGATTTCTCGGTTCCGAATCGACATTCGCTCCGACATCGAGCAGAAGGCAGGGGAGCCCGGTCTGCGTAGGCAGAATGGTCGCCAGAGCCGGACGGTCGACACCTTGCAGGCTGCCCAGCACCATCTTGGCGGTCGCCATGGCGGCGCCGGTATTGCCGGCGGTAAAGAAACCGGCGGCGCGGCCTTCGCGGACCATCTTCAGACCGACACGCATGGAGGAGTCGCGCTTGGAGCGGACGGCCTGCGCCGCCTTGTCCTCCATGCTGATCCATTCACTGGCGTGGACAATCTCGATCGGAAGCTTCTCGCCACGCAGATGCTGGTGAAGAGCAGGGCGCAGAACATCCTCGGGCCCAACGAGGTGGACCCTGACCGGCAGATGACGGCAGGCAAGGATGGCCCCACGAAGCTCGGGCTCGGGGGCCTTATCAGAGCCCATCGCGTCCAGAACGATATCAATCAACATTCAGCGCCAGGGGTCTCTTTCAGATGTCAGAGTTAAGCTTCGCTCTTCACTGCGAGAACTTCGCGGCCCTTGTAGGTGCCGCACTTGGGGCACGCACGGTGGGGCAGCTTACGCTCATGGCAGTTCGGGCACTCGGAAACGCCCGTGGGAACGAGGAAGTCGTGGCTGCGGCGCTTCGCTGTGCGCTGCTTGGAGTGACGCCGTTTCGGATTCGGCATGGCAGTGTTCCTTTCACATCACCGCAGTGGCGCGCTTATCAGTTCTCCGCACGCTTCTACGGCACAATCCTTGAGATTTTCAAGATTTCATCCGGCTGGCCAGATCTGCGAGAGCGTTCCACCGCGGATCGACCGTGCGGTCCTCGCAGTCACAGCTTCCCTGGTTCAGATTCTGTCCACAACGCGGGCAAAGTCCTTTGCAGTCTTCGCGACAGAGCGTCCGTCCGGGCAGGGAAAGCAACACCTGTTCCCGCACGACGTCCCCCAGCACGAGGCCGCTCTCTTCATAATACCCGATTTCGGTCTCCGCCTCCGAAATGGATCGTTCTCCCTGCTCGCCATCCACCCCTGACGGGCGGAAGAGGAGGTCAAACTCGCCCTCGATGTGCTGCGGAACCGGGTCGACACACCGGGCACAGAGTACCTCGAAGTCGCCGGAATATTTAGCCCGCAGGCGGATATCCTGCACAATCTCGCGAGGGCCACGGTGCTCCGCCAGCAGCTCTGCCCGGCCGTTTACGGCCAGAACATCTCAAGAAGATACAGAAAGCGAAATACACCCAATTTCCCAAGAAAACTCAAACTTGAATTTGTCGATACAGCCTAGCAACTAGAAGTATGATTCCTTCACAATGCACCGGTATTTCGTCCTTCCTCTAGCCCTGAGCCTGACTGCGTTCGCTGCGGACAATCCCTCCACAACCAGGCCCGCACAGCCCGCAGCCGAGACACTCGACCTCGCGACCATCGCCCGCATCCGCGAGGAGGGCATCAGCCGCTCGCACGTGATGGAGTACGCCGGAGCGCTCTTCGACCTCTCCGGTCCGCGCCTGACCTTCTCCCCGGACTACCAGAAGGCCGCCGACTGGTCCGTCGATCAGTTCAAGCACATGGGGCTGGTGAATGCCCATACCGAGAGCTTTGGCGAGACCGGCATGGGCTGGCGGCAGGTCGGCGCCTCGGTGCTGATGACGCAACCCGGAACTGCCACCATGCTGGCCCAGGCCGGTCCCTGGTCGCCTGCGACCAAGGGAGAGATCACGGCCGAGGTGATCGCTGTACCTACGCTCCGCACGCCGGCCGATCTCGATAAGTGGAAGGGCAAGCTGGCCGGGAAGGTGGTTCTCTACGGAGACGCCCCGAAGACCTCACCCAATCCTCCGGCCCCGATCGAAAGCTATGATGCCGCGAAGCTGCAGCACCTTTCCGAATTTCCGCTGGACGGCGACCAGGGCGAAACAGATGTACTGCCCACCGACCCCGATTTCTGGGGCAAGCGCTTTACGACCTTCAAGGAGGACCTCGCGAAGTTCTTTGCCGCCGAACACGCTGTCGCCGCACTGATTCCAGGCGGAAGCAACGGAGCGCTGCACGATGACACCAGCACGGCGGGCTTCGGCTGGTTTGTCTTCAAGCCGGAACACAGACAGATGATTCCCGGCGCCGTGATCAACACGGAATCCTTCCTGCGTATGTCACGTCTGCTCGAACATAAGGTCCCGGTGAGCGTGCGCATCAACATCCAGACAGAGTTCACGGGCGAGAAGGTTGACGGGCTGAACGTTGTTGCCGATCTGCCGGGCACGGATCCTACGCTGAAGGACCAGGTCGTGATGGCCGGTGGACATCTCGATAGCTGGATCGCGGGCACCGGCGCCACCGATGACGGTGCGGGCGTGGTGGTAGCGATGGAGGCGCTACGCATCCTCAAGGCGCTCGACCTCAAGCCGCGGCGCACTATCCGGGTCGCGCTATGGGGCGGTGAGGAGCAGGGTATCTACGGATCGCGCGGTTACGTCGTGAACCATCTGGCGAGCATGAAGTATCCCGAGGGAGAGAAATACAAGAACCTGCCTCCGTTCGTCATGCTGCCGAGCAGCGTAACTCCTAAGGCCGACCATGCGAACTTCGACGCCTACTTCAACATGGACAACGGCACCGGCAAGTTCCTGGGCATCTATGCCGAGGGCAACAGCGAAGCCGCGAGCATCTTCCGCCTGTGGATGGAGCCGGTGAAAGATCTCGGTTTCACCACCATCTCAGAACGAGCGACGGGCGCGACCGATCACGTCAGCTTCGATCAGGCCGGCCTTCCAGGCTTCCAGTTCATCCAGGATCCCCGCGACTACGAAACCCGCACCCACCACACCGCGCTCGACACCTATGAGCGGATCTCAGAACCTGACCTGCGCCAGGCCGCGACCATCATGGCGATCTTTCTATGGAACGCATCGCAGCGCGACGCCATGATGCCGAGGAAGATGGTGAATCTGAGCGCGCCTAAATCGTTGGAAGGACTGTACCCAACGGCCAAGTAGGCGCGCTCTTGTTGAATGGTTGAATGGTTGAATTGTCTCGTTGCCCATTCTTTGTCGAAGATAAAGAATGGGGTATTGCGCTTTGCGCGACGCTTTTGCCTGCATCGTCCCTAAGCGGGTGCCCCGCCCTCGCAACGCTAGGGCGGGCAAGGATGCCACAACTCTTAATGTTGATTATCCCTTTCACACATGTTTAGTGAGAGGGCCATAGAAAATTGACACATCAGCAGACCTAAAGACCTAAAGAAAGGTTTGCTATTGTTCCCATACATTCGTTGGCGCGGTCCTATTTTCCTCGGAGAGTCTCATATAAACTCGCGAGGAATGACAGTATTAGCTTCGCGTTTCACGGAGGAAGGCGCGGCCATTGTTGCCGATGGGCGGCGGATTGATGGTGAATCAGGGAGAGTAATCAC
>NZ_JBFRCY010000741.1:0-2205 GCF_052113305.1 Terriglobus sp. YAF25 | reverse complement strand
GCATTTTCCCTGTGGGTGCGGCGTAGGGCTTCTGCATCTATGGGCGTTTTCCGCAATGAAAACGCCACTGCGCATCTCTTCCGGAATACCCAGCAACAGGGAAAACGCTCTAGTCTGACTATAACGATGCTGCAAGGGCATAGGACTTTTGCCCGATTTCATCTGCTGTTCTCACAAATTACCCTTGGCGCATCGAAAAAACGATTGAGGACGACGTGATGCCCGTCAATACCCCCGGACTGTCCCGTAGAGAGTTTGCATGGGGCGGTCTTGCGACCGCGTTCACCATCCGTTCCGCATTTGCCGCCGGTACGGTTACTCCAACCCGCGTACTGCTGGGAACCACCGGCAAGGTCAGCAAAGGGATCTACACCGCTGACTGGAACGCAGCCACCGGCGAGCTCGGCGCCATTACGTTAGCGGCTACCCTGGTATCACCGAGTTTCCTCGCCACCCGCCGCGTCGGCTCGCTCACACGGATCTATGCCGTCAGCGAGGACGGTAAAGACGACTCCGGCGTAAACGCCCTGGAGACCGTTCCCGGCTCTCGCGAGCTTCGCCTGCTGAATAAAGTCTCTTCCGTGGGCAGCGGCCCCACGCATCTCTCCCTCTCGCCAGATGGTCGCTCGGTCTTTATCGCCAACTACGGCGGAGGCAGCATCGCTTCCTACCACGTCAAGCCGGACGGCAGGCTGAGCGAGGCTGTCTCTCATTTTCAGTACGAAGGCGGCGGCCCTGATCCTTCACGGCAGACGAAGTCCCATGCCCACTCGGCGCAGGTCTCCCCCGATGGCCGCTTCCTTCTGGTGAACGATCTCGGCCTCGACCGGATCTGCATCTATCGCATTGATGCGGCAACCGCTGCACTCACGCCCAACGATCCTCCGGTCTGGCAGGCAAAGCCCGCGAGCGGCCCTCGACACATCGCGTTTCATCCGAATGGCAAGTGGCTCTATAGCGTGAATGAGCTCGACTCGACCATCGATATTCTTGCGTGGGATGCTGCCCGCGGCCGCATCACGCCCATCGACCGCGTCTCGACTCTGAAGCCGGACTTTCCCCCGCATACCGCCTTTGCCGGCGAGATCCTGGCCTCCGCCGACGGACGAAACGTGTACGTCGGCAACCGCATCGCCGACCAGACCATCGCGGTCTTCGATATCGACCGTGCCTCGGGCAAGCTGAAGCTCAAACAGCTTGCACCCAACGGCGGCAAAACCACCCGTCACATCGCCCTGGACCGCACCGGCAAATGGATGATTGCCAGCAATCAGGACAGCGGCGAGGTGGTTGTCCTGCAACGCAATCCTGCTACGGGCGAACTTTCCGGCCCGGTACACCGGTATCCACTGGATACACCGATGTTTGCCATCTGGATCTAGGAGGAGCATGGCCTCAGTTGTTGATCGCAAGGATGTTCGTTTTGATGTTTGCAGTCGCGGCAATAATGCACGCTTCCCTGCCTCTGACAGTCAGCGCGTTGCTCAGGTTGAATACTGTACCAGCGCGGAAGATGTAGTCCGCACTCTGCAGCAGGCAATCGATCGCGGACAGCGGCCGACCGTGCGTTCTTCAGGCCACTGTTACGAGGACTGGGTCGTCAACAACCCGGGCGGTGTGCTGCTGGACGTCAGCATGATGGACCGTGTCACCACCGGCGAAACTCCGGGCAGCTACGTCATCCAGCCCGGAGCGAAGCTCGGTGTTGTCTACGAACGGCTCTATAAGCTGGGCGGCGCGGTAATTCCCGGCGGTACCTGCTATACCGTCACCGCGGGCGGACACGTCTCCGGAGGCGGCTATGGAACCCTGGCACGCATGTACGGCATTACCGTCGATTGGCTGACCGGTGTTGAGATCGTTATCGTCAACCAGGCCGGCAAAGCAGAGCTCATCTACGCCGACGCGCAACATCACCCCGCGCTCTTTCGCGCGTTACGCGGTGGGCAAGGCTCGAACTTCGGTGTGATCACCGCCTTCCACTTCGCCAAGCTTCCTCCAATGCCCAAGCAGGTGCTCACCGCCAATATCTCCTGGGACTGGAAGGAGATGACGCGCGAGAAGTTCGTTCGTATCGTCACCACCTATGGCGATTACTGGGCCAAGAACGACAAGAACCCCGCGACATATCCCGTCTTCACCAACCTCGTTGTGGGTAACAGCAAGTCCGGTCGCATAGGCCTCGGTCTCCATTACGCCCAGACC
>NZ_JBFRCY010000740.1:0-2207 GCF_052113305.1 Terriglobus sp. YAF25 | reverse complement strand
CTTCTATACATTCCCTAGTTGCAAGTCGCGTTACTGGCTGCAACAGGGAGAATAGAGAGGCGACACGAACGGCGAAAAAGAAGACCGCCGGTAGTCAGCCTCCAACGTAAGGCAACAAACAAGGCAACACATGTGGGGAGCGCGACAGCGCTCCCCACAGTGTTTAAGCTGGATGTGATGACACGACGCCGCTGGATTGCCGATCGATGGAATGACGAACGAACCTCTGCTTCCCTGCTGGGAGAACAAGCGCAACACCTCGCACGAGTCCTGCGCGCCGAGGTCGGTCAGACCTTTGACGTCGTTGCAGGCGGCTTTCTGCATCGCGCAACCGTAGCGAGTGTCAGCGAGGATGAGGTTCGTTTCGATCTGCACGAAGAGCAGGAGATCGACCACGCACTTCCGGTCCATCTGCTGCTGGCGGTCTTCAAGTTCGACCGCATGGAGTGGGCCATCGAAAAAGCGACGGAGCTCGGTGTGGAGCGCATCACTCCCATTCTGGCTCGCCGCACAGAGAAACACCTGGCACAAGCCGCGGCCAAACGCGTCGAGCGCTGGCGACGCATTGCGCTGGAAGCCAGCAAGCAGTCGCGCCGCGCATCCGTGCCCGAGATCGGCGATCCCGAAATGTTGAAGTCCGCTCTCGGCAAAGAGACCTCCGCGATCAAAATCCTGCTCTCGGAGACTGAACAGCAAACCACCATTGCTTCCGCACTTCGCCAGACTGAGGCCACCGCACTCGCCATCGGTCCTGAAGGCGGATGGACATCTGAGGAGATGGCGATCTTCCAGCAGCACACCTGGACCCCGGTAACCATCGGTCCCAGAATTCTGCGGGCAGAGACGGCTGCGATTGCCGCGCTGGCGATCGCCGGAGCTTTTCTGTAACGCTAAAAGAGAAAGGCGCGGCTGATAGCCGCGCCTTCAATCCAAATCGAAGAGCTCTGCTCCCTAAGTGAAGATATCCTTCACCTTGTCGAAGATGCCCCGGCCATGCGGCGCATTTTCAATCGACATGCTCTCGCTGAGCTGTTCCAGAAGTTCACGCTGCTGCTTGCTGAGCTTGGTCGGTGTCTGCACACGAATCTCCACCAGCAGATCGCCCTTCCCGCTGGCGTTCAGGTGAGGCACCCCCCTGCCCTTGAGCTTGACGACCTTGCCGCTCTGTGTGCCTTCGGGAATCTTGACGGTCGCCGGGCCTTCGAGCGTAGGTACTTCCAACTCTGTGCCGAGAGCCGCCTGCGGGAACGAGATCGGTATGGAGCAGTGGAGGTCATCGCCATCGCGCTCGAAGAACGCATGCGCCTTCACCGTAAGCACGACGTACAGATCTCCAGACGGCCCTCCGAAACGGCCCGCCTCACCTTCGCCGCCATACCGGATACGTGTACCGTCCTCGACGCCTGCAGGGATCTTCACCAGGATGACGTGGTCGTGCTGCACACGGCTTTCGCCGCGACAGGTCGGACAGGGATCCACAATCAACGTTCCAGTGCCCTGGCACGAGGTGCAGGTACGAGCGATGGAGAAGAAACCCTGCTGCATCCGTACCTGTCCGCGGCCGCCGCAGTGCGGGCAGGTGATGGGCTGCTTGCCCTTCGCCGCGCCACTGCCGTGGCAGTCGTCGCAGATCTCCAGACGGCGGATCTTGATCTCCAGCTCTTTGCCGAAGGCGGCATCTTCGAACTCGATCTTGAGGTCGTAACGAAGATCGCGTCCACGCTGCTCGCGTGTCGGGCGACTGCCGCCGCGTCCTCCACCGAACATCTCGCCGAAGAGGTCGCCAAAGATATCGCCGAGATCCTGCGCGTCGCCGAAGGGGCTTCCGGTAAATCCGCCGCCCGCACCCGCTCCGCTGACACCGGCATGTCCGAAGCGGTCATACGCGGCACGCTTGTTCGGGTCGCTGAGCACCTGGTATGCCTCGCTGCAGGCCTTGAAGCGTTCTTCGGCGTCCGCATTATCCGGGTTGCGGTCGGGGTGGTATTTTAGCGCCATCTTGCGATAGGCGGCTTTCAGTTCGGTATCTGTCGCTGTCCGCGATACTTCCAGGACTTCGTAGTAATCAATCTTCACGTTAGCCGTCGCACTCATCCGTACTGCATCCCTGCAAGATTGCTAGAGCAATTCTCCTAATACTGTAGCTCCTGGATAAATCTGCGAAAGCCGTTTTCTTTGCAGGAAAACGGCGCAGACAGTCCAGACTC
>NZ_JBFRCY010000739.1:0-2214 GCF_052113305.1 Terriglobus sp. YAF25 | reverse complement strand
GGTCCACACCTATCCGAGTGACATGGCCCAGAACTTCTGGACCGCAATTGTGGCCTTCTCCGTCAATCTGCTGGTGACCGTCGCTATCAGCTTGATGACGAAACCACGGCCTGAGCCTGAACTGGTCGGCCTGGTCTATTCACTCACACCCAAGCCGGTGGAGGAGCACCTCGCCTGGTGGCAGAAGCCGGCATCGCTGGCGATCGCCGTGCTGGTCTTGCTGGTGATTCTCAACCTGGTGTTCGCGTAAGGAGGAATGCATGGGACTCGATATCCGTTTTCCGCTTGGCCTKATGTTTCTTGTGACCGGCGGTCTGATGACCGTCTATGGATTCTTCACCCGCGGCTCAGCCATCTATCAGAAGTCGCTGGGCGATAATCTGAACATCGAATGGGGAATCGTGATGTTCCTGTTTGGCGCGCTGATGTGGTACCTGGGCAAGCGCCAGAGCTGGAAGAACGATCCGGTAAATCCGCGGCCGTGGGAACGTCCGCAGTATCCGCACTAGGGTAAGAGTTAAAAGTTGCAAGTTGAAAGTTGAAGAGGTACAGCATGGGCGGGCGAAGTGATTTGCCCGCCCATGTCGTCTTTAGCGAGCCCAACTCAGCGCATGAGCTTGTGCTGGAGTAAAGTTCCACAGCCGACTTGCGATAATCAAGATATGAAGCAACGACAGGTCGAGCAATATGAGATTGTCCGGAAGCTGGGTGCAGGCGGTTCCGGCGTCGTCTATCTTGCCACGGACACCCTGCTGCAACGTCCAGTCGTTCTCAAGCTGATCAAGCGTGGAGCCCTGACCGTCGAGCAGATCCGTTCGACCGTTCTGCGTGAGGCGCGATTGGCCTCCGCAATCGACCATCCCAACGTCTGCGCGATCTATGACACGGGTGAGACCGAGGATGAGGCATTCATTGCCATGCAGTACATTCCCGGCAAGAGCCTGGACAAGGTCATCGGTGAGGGACCGGCGAGCCTGCAGCTCATCCTCTCGGCAGGTATGCAGATGGCCGACGGCCTCGCCGCCGCGCATGCGCTCGGCATCTTCCATCGCGACCTGAAGCCCGCCAACGTCATGCTGACGGATGGCGGCCTGATCAAGATCCTCGACTTCGGCCTCGCTCGGCGGCTCTCGGCAGAGGACATGCACTTTGACCCGGTGAAGCCCGGTGACAAGCGCGATGTCAACGCGCCTGTAGGGCCGACATACACCGCTCGCGGCGGAACTGTGGCCTATATGGCTCCCGAGCAGTTCGTGACCGGGCAGTCGAGTGTGCAGAGCGACATCTTTGCGTTGGGACTCATCCTGTATGAGCTCGCTGCCGGGCGCCATCCGTTCCATCGTCCGGATGCGCCGGAGTTCCAGTCCATTCGAGCCATTCAGTTTTCTGATCCGCCGCCGTTGCGCGAGATTGCGCCCTCGCTTCCGCAGGAGCTTGAGAGTGTCATCCTCCGCTGCCTGGAGAAGCAGCCGTCGGCCCGCTTCGGATCAGCACTAGAGCTGCGCGAAAGCCTGAAGACCATTCTGACCACGATGCAGCTTGAAGCTGTCGTTGTGCCGGGAGGCTCGCCGCTCGCCCGTCTGGAGACGCCGCAGGAGGAAGAGAAGCGCTCCACCGGCATTCTGTCGATGCTTGCCGAGCGTTTCCGCGACAGCACCGAGACTCCTACCAAGGAAAACTCGATCGTTGTTCTTCCGTTCGTGAACTTCGCTCCGGCAGGCGATGTCTCTCCGCTCTACGGGCATGCACTTGCCGATGCTATGTCGGCCAGGTTGGCGCGTATCTCGGATCTCGTCGTGCGTCCCACCAGCTCCCTGATGAATGTGCCGGTGCAGCAGCTTGATCCGCTGGCTATCGGCCGGAAGCTGCTGGTGCAGTTTGTGCTGGCCGGGAACTTCCTGCGGTCGGAGAAGGGCTTTGACCTGAACTGGCAGCTATTGGACGTCGCCGGACAAAGCATTCTCGCCGGCGGCGCCATCAGTGTGGCATCGTTCGATCTGGTTGCCGTGCAGACGGAGATCAGTAACGAGGTCTTCGCCTCACTGCAGGGCTTTGGTGGTCTGAAACGCAAGCGTGCCGCAGTTCCCAGTACCTCCATACCGCTGACGGAAGACACCTCGGAAGACTATCTTCAGGGCCGCGCGATTCTTTCCAGCTTCATGCAGACGACCGGATCGCGCGACGATCTTGATCGTGCTCGCACCCTGCTGGAGG
>NZ_JBFRCY010000738.1:0-2221 GCF_052113305.1 Terriglobus sp. YAF25 | reverse complement strand
ACATCAGGTAGTACGCACTGCCGTGCTTGAACATAAACGGGCCCTCGAAGTAGTGCCCGGGCGTAACATCCTTCGGCTCTCCGTCGAAGGTGACCATATCGGACTTCAAGCGGACGACGAAGCAGTGTCCGTTGACCCAGTTCAATCCCGATCCCCAGTACAGATAAGCCTGGCCATCGGTATCGACAAAGACCTCCGCATCGATCATGTGGTATCTGCGATCGAAATCCGCGCCTATGAGAGGACGGTCGCCCAGGGCATTGCTCCACGGTCCGAGCGGCCGGTCTGCAACACCAACCCACACTTCACTGCCGACCGAGACATACATGTAGTAGCGGCCATTGGGCGCATGAATCACTGACGGCGCCCACACCATGCTGTTTTTGGAGGTGGGGCTTGTTGCCGCTTCCTTCGTAGGCCAGTTCAAAGAACATGAAGACCAATGGACAATGTCGGCGGACATCCAGCAGCTCAGGGTGCGGCCTCCCCAGGGATCTTCTGTCGCGAAGACATAGGTGATCCCGTTGTCCTGCAGAACGGTGGCATCAGCGTTGTATCCCGGAATAAACGGATTTCCATTATGAGGCGTATTCCATTTCGTCGATGCCGGCTGATGGGCAGCGGCGACTCCGGCAAGAGTGAGGCAGAACAAAAAGAGATTCCGACGTATACTCAATGCTTCTTCCCTGGACRCTGTTTTGCGTCGGTGCTTGTCTTTGCCGGTGCTTCTTTCATTTGAGAAAGATATTGCACCAGGGTCTGAATCTCTTCGTTGGTCAAAGCCTCGCCAAAGGGCGGCATCGATTGACCACCATTGCGGATCTGACCTTCGATAAAAGTCTTATCGCGTCGCAGGCCGACGCCACGCAGAGAGGGAGCCTTTCCTTCCGTACCTTCAAGGTGTTCGCCATGGCAATAGACGCAGCCCTTCTGTTTCGTCAACGCTGCCCCATCGAGCGGCTGATCTGGCTGTTTTTCCTGCTGTTGCTCCTGTGCCTGGACACCACATGCCGCAAGCCCGAAGAGCAGCACGATGCAGCGGAGACCCAGGAGCGAAAGACGTCTATACACGCGTGTCCTCTAGTTCTGCGTCGCCGTAAAGTTCGTTGGAAGTGAGCCCTGGATATGATCCTGATCCGAATCGATCTCGTGCGCATGCCAGAACACGCTTTCATTGGCAATCTCAGGGTGCAGGTTAAGAAAGCTCAGCGCGAAGCTATTGGCAGAGGGATCATCCTTCTGATCATTGAAGGTCGCTGCCTCCTTTGCCGCCATCTCCTTATCACCGAGCCTGCGGTAAAGGATCGAAAGGATATAGTGCGCCGCCAGATCGTCGGGATCGATGCCCTGCACCTTCAGATACTCCTCCTTCGCCTCAGCATAGCGGTGCAGCTGATAGAGCGAGAAGCCCAGCTCACGATGCGCATCCCGCGAGCGCGGAAAAGTGACGATCACCTGCCGAAGAAGAGCAATCGCCTCTTCCAGGTCTCCAGTATTCCGTTGGACCAGTGCGAGGTAATATTGCGCCCGAGCATTTCCAGGTGAGAGTTTCAGCGCTTCACGCAGATGATTGGCGGCCTCACTGTAGCGCTGCCAGAAGAATTCCGCGATGGCCTGGTTCGTGTAGGCATCGGCATAGGTGGGCCGCAGGGCCGCTACATGCTTGAAGGCGTCGAGCGAGGCGGCGTACTGCTGCGCATCCAGCAGCGCGATACCGTAGTTATTCCAACGCATCCAGTCGGGATTTTCATTCGGAACCGGCTCTGTACGACCGTTCTTTCCGACCTGGATCGTGCGCGACGTAGACACAACTTCTACCACCGGCTGCGGGTAGTGGTCGTTGCCGGTCTTCTTCATGCCGAAGTCCATGAAGTGTTGATTGAAGCGGCGATACCGCACGGTCGCCGTCAGTGTTACCGGTCCGCTACTTGCAGCCGGCATGTGGAAGGCGTAACGCACTAGTTGCGAACGGCCGGACTGGATGGTGTTGTTGTATGCAACGATCTTGTTATTCCAGACCTGATGCTCGCGGTTCTGAATACCATCCGGATTGATCAGGCGATTCGTGAACGAATGCGCCCGCGGATCAAGATCACCGTTCGGCTGCAGGAAGCCGCTCTCGAACAATACCTTGCCGGCCTTGTCCTTGACCGTGAAGTCGACCCACGACTCATAGAAGTCGCGCTGCTCCGGTACGAGAGCGTGCGCGATGCCCTTGTTC
>NZ_JBFRCY010000737.1:0-2224 GCF_052113305.1 Terriglobus sp. YAF25 | reverse complement strand
CTACAAACCGTTCGCCGCACATCGCAGACCAAAGTCGAGGTGCATGATCCATTAGAGGCTCATCGCAACCTGCTTCCGACGTACACCGACAAAGATATTCACGACGTAACCGCATACCTGGTGACACTCAAGTGATGAAGCTTCGGATCTTCTCGTTTACTGCGGCGCTCCTGCTCGGCCCTCTATCGCATGCACAGTCCGTCTCGCATGAGGACCTGATGCGTCCGCTCAAGGATTCATGGCTCACCTACAACGGTGATTACACCTCGAAGCGCTATAGCTCGCTGACCTCGGTAAATCGCAAGACCGTGAAAAACCTCGGCCTTGCCTGGATCGCCAAGATGGTGCCTGGGAATGAGCCGGCGCCGTTGACCGGCTACAGCCGCGTCAACGCACCGGTCGTTGTGGGAGGAGAAGGTACAGAGCAGCGCAGTGCGCGCGGCGGTTCGATTAAGGGCACCTTCCTGGAGAACAACGGAGTGCTCTATGTCACGATGCCAGACAATGTCTGGGCTGTAGACGCTCGAAGCGGCGAAGTACTGTGGCACTACTTCTGGAAGACTCGCGGCGGCACACACATCGGCAATCGCGGTGTTGCCCTGTGGCATGACTACGTCTTCTTCGAGACGCCGGACAACTATCTCGTCTCGCTCGAAGCCAAGACCGGGAAAGAGCGCTGGCATCGCAAGATCGCCAACGTCGAAGGCGGCTACTTCTCTACCCCCGCGCCTACCATCATCAAAAACCATGTGCTCGCCGGTGTGGGCAATGACATTGATGCCCCCATGTTCCTGAAGTCATACGATCCCGAGACAGGCGACCTGCAGTGGACCTGGTACGTCACGCCGCAGAACCCTGGCGATCCCGGACTCGATACCTGGAAGAACCTTGACGCTGCACGTCATGGCGGTGGTGGAACATGGGTCGCCGGCGCCTACGATCCTGAGACCAATCTCTATATCCTCGGAACCGGCAATCCCACGCCTTCCTGGCAGACCGGTCTTCGCGGAGATGGCGATAACCTCTATACCTGTTCGCTGGTTGCCCTGGACGTGGATACCGGCAAGCTGAAGTGGAATTACTCCACTTCGCCGCATGATACACACGACTACGACTCCGCACAGGTTCCGGTGCTGGTGAATGGTAAGTTCAAGGGCCGCGAGCGCAAGCTGGTGATGACTGCTTCCCGTAACGGCTACTTCTTCGTACTCGATCGCGTGACCGGAGAGCATCTGCTGACCAGAAAGTTGAGCGATGCAACAAACTGGGCCGAAGGCTACACCGAGAAGGGCGGCCCGAAGACAAATCCCGCGAAGGACGCCTCGATTGGCGGAGCACTGATCTCGCCTGCCTCAGGAGGCACGGTCAACTGGCAGCCGCCTGCCTTCTCGCCGCAGACAGGTCTTTTCTACCAGTACCACGTCGATAGCTACTCGATGGCCTATCTCACTGATCCTGATCCTCGTGGCGCGATGGGCCTCGGTGGTAAGGAAGAAGTTGCCATGGGATCTACCGGCAGCTAYGTGCTTGGTATCGACTACAAGACTGGCCAGCCACGCTGGCGCCGCAAGCTCTATGGGACTGGCTTTGGCGGAGGAGGCCTGCTCGCGACGGCCGGAGGTCTTGTCTTCACCGGTGACGGCTCAGGCAGCCTGGTTGCCTTCGATGCTGCCAATGGCAATCCGTTGTGGAGCACACGCATCGGCGCTGTATCTAACGCTCCGCAAACCTTTGAGCTCGACGGACATCAGTACGTTATCTCCGCGGTAGGAGACACGGTGTATGCGTTCGAACTGAAGTAGACCGATGCATGAAACGAAGAAGGCGCGCCTAATCTGGGCGCGCCTTCTTATTTGTGAACCATTCTCTACAGCGCGGCCATGACCTCATGATAGAGATACTTTGCGCCTTCGATGCCGTCCCATGGGCCATCCTCGTACTCCAGGGCAAAGACACCGATGTAATTGTTGTTCAGCATAATGCGCACGTTCCGCTGCACATCGGGTTGTCCCCAGCGGTCCCAGAACTTGGCATGGCAGGTCGTGTGCGCATAGGGCGCCAGGTCTTCCAGTGCGTGATAGAGCAGGTACTTGTGTTCCCAGTTGCAGAAGTCCGGTGAGGCCTCGCAGTAGGGATTGTTTACCTCTTCGATGATGGTCCGGATGTTGATGGGATTGGCGGTAAGCCCCCAGTGGTTCTCAAGCGTTACCTTCACACCCACCTG
>NZ_JBFRCY010000736.1:0-2225 GCF_052113305.1 Terriglobus sp. YAF25 | reverse complement strand
AGTGATGCCTTTGGGTTGGATGCGGCGGCTAATTCGACGTCGCAGCATCTTCTATAAGATTAAAGATATGGCCTCGACCGGGATTTTCGATGTACTGGTGATCGGAGCAGGTCCGACGGGTATGGCATGCGCGATTGAAGCGCAGCGTGCCGGCCTGAAGGCTGTGCTGGTGGACAAGGGTTGCCTGTGCAACTCGCTCTTTAACTATCCGGCACACATGACGTTCTTTACAACGCCGGAGCTGCTGGAGATCGGCAATATACCCTTCTCGAGTCCGAACCAGAAGCCGACGCGGAGCGAGGCACTGGAGTACTACCGCAAGGTCGCCGAGAACTRTCGGTTGGACGTGCGGCAGTACGAGCGTGTCGACAAGGTAACCGGAAGCGATGGGCAGTTTGTCGTTCATACCGAAGATCGCTTTGGCCGTGTGTTGCAGCATCAGGCGAAGAAGATTGTGGTGGCCACCGGGTACTACGATCTGCCGAACTATCTCGGTCTCCCCGGGGAAGACCTTCCCAAGACCATGCACTATTACAACGAGCCGCATCCGTACTTCGGTCTCGATGTGGTGGTAATCGGCGGAAAGAACTCCGCGGCGATTGCCGCGCTGGATCTATGGCGTCACGGAGCACGTGTCACCCTGGTGCATCGCGGACCTGCGATGCATAGCCACGTGAAGTATTGGATTCTGCCTGACATCAACAACCGCATCAAGAACGGAGAGATCAAGGCGTACTTTTCGAGCGTGGTGAAGCAGATCGCAGAGGACACGGTGACCTTGACGACTCCTGAGGGCGAGACCACGATTGCGAATCACTTTGTCTTCGCTCTGACGGGGTATAGACCTGACTTCGAGTTTTTGGAGGCATTAGGTGTCAGGCTGGATGAGAACAACAGCCGATGCCCGGTGTGCGATCCGCAATCGTTGGAGTCGAACGTTCCGGGAGTCTATCTGGCCGGAGTCATTATCGCTGGTGAGCGCACCAACGAAGTGTTTATCGAAAACGGGCGTTTCCACGGAGCGCAGATTGCCCGAGATTTAACAAGCAAGCTCTCGTGAGGGAAAAGCTTTCCACGAAACCCGGACGGGTTTAGCCTTGGAACCATCTCATGCGCCGCATTTTGCCAAGAACGATCCAGGGGCAACTGATCTTTGGCACCATTGTGGTGCAGACTCTGCTGCTTGCCATCTTTTTGACCTATACGGTCTCCGCGCAGCGCTCTGTTACGCGGGAACGGGCTCGTCAGCGGCTGTTGCAGCAGGCGGAGCGTCTGGCAGGAGCGTGCAGTGTTCCGCTGAGCCAGGATCACATGGACGCGTTGAAGGAGATCCTGGAGACGGCGCGCATTACACCGACCATCGACGGAGCGCGTGTCACGGATCTGAGTGGCAGGACTCTGGCGGTATCCGAGTCGAACGCTGATGCGCCATTAAGCGCCGAAGAGCGACGCGAGTTGATGGGACCAGTGAAGGCGCGGCTGTTTATCACGGCCCAGGGGCGAACCGAGAGTGTTGCTCCGATCTTCGTCAGCGGGAAACCTGCAGGTCTGATCTGGCTGGAACCGAGCTCTTCCGCGCTTGCGAGCAATATCAGCATCATCGTCACGGGAGCGCTCTGGTACGGCGGTCTGGCGCTGCTCTCAAACCTTTTGCCGATCCTGCTGATTGTGCGCGGCGTGAGCCGGCCGCTGCGGAAGCTGCGTGAGGCGACCCAGCAGATCATCCGCGATCCTGAATCGAATGCAGGTTTTCCGTTGGTGGTGACCGCGTCCAACGAAGTAGGTGAGCTGACTCGCAGCTTCAACACCATGGTGCGTGAGCTGGAAGATCAGCGCTCGGGCTTATACGAGACGCTGGCGCTGCTGGATTCCATGCTGGGGAATGCGCCCATCGGTTTCGCGTTCTTCGACCAGAAGCTGCGATACGTGCGGTTGAACCAGTTTCTTGCGGATATCAATGGACTTCCGATCAATCGCCATCTCGGCCGAAGGATGACGGAAGTCTTTCCCGGACCGCTCTCCGAGCGGGTCGAGATGCTTCTCTCAACGGTTTTCGACTCGGGAGAGCCGGTGCGGGATATCGAGATGAAGGGAGAGCTGCCTAGCCTGCCGGGTGTGCAACGTTCCTGGATCTGCAACTGGTATCCCGTACGTACGCAGCAGGGTGTCGTGCGGTGGGTTGGTGTTGTGGTGATGGAGATCACGCAACGTCTGCAGTCAGAGGA
>NZ_JBFRCY010000735.1:0-3270 GCF_052113305.1 Terriglobus sp. YAF25 | reverse complement strand
ATCCAGCACCGAGTCCACGTCGCCAGTCTCCACACGCGTACGCAGATCCTTGGCTATGCGGTAAGGCTGCAACACGTAGTTCCGGATCTGTGAGCCGAAGTTGATATCCAGCTTGGAGTCTTCAAGCTTCTTGCTCGCCGCCTTTTTTTTCTCCAGCTCGAACTCATACAACCGTGACCGCAGCATCTTCATCGCCTTTTCGCGGTTCTTATGCTGCGAACGCTCGTTCTGGCAGGCGGCCACGATTCCAGTAGGAATGTGCGTGATGCGCACAGCCGAGTCGGTCGTATTGACGTGCTGGCCGCCCTTGCCGCCGGAGCGGTAGGTGTCCGTGCGAATCTCGTCCGGCTTGATGTCAATAACGATCGAGTCATCGATCTCCGGCGAGACGAAGACGCTGGCAAACGAGGTGTGGCGGCGCTTTGCCGAATCGAAGGGAGAGATACGCACCAGGCGATGGACACCCGTCTCTCCGCTCAGCAGGCCGAAGGCGTATTCGCCCGTCAGGGTAAAAGTCGCGGACTTGATGCCGGCCTCATCACCATCCTGCAGTTCGTTGATCTCGGTCTTGAAGCCCTGCCGCTCTGCCCAGCGCAGATACATGCGCAGCAGCATCTCCGCCCAGTCCTGGCTCTCAGTACCGCCGGCGCCTGGATGGACAGTGACGATCGCATTCAGAGGATCGGTCTCGCCGCCCAGCAGGGTCTTGGTCTCGAGCTTTTCGGCAAAGTCGCTCAGGCTGTCGATCTCGCGCTCCAGGTCGGCAAGCAACGACGCCTCTTCGCCGCCTTCCTTGGCCAGTTCGAAGTAGGCCCCGATATCGTCGGAACGGCGGCCCAGCGCCTCATCATCGGCCAGCAATCCTTCAAGCCGCTTGCGCTCGCGCATCAGCGGCTGTGACTTCGCCGCATCGGCCCAGACCGCCGGATCGGCTACTTTTTCTTCAATGTCAGACAGTTCCCGCCGCAGACGCGCGGCGTCAAAGATACTCCCGCAGGTCGCGCACCTTCTCACGCACCGGGGAGTAAGCAAACTCTAGATCAGCAAGCATGCCGTTATTCTAATGCGCCGGGGGCGGTTGCGCCGGAGGGGATTGCGCCGGAGTTGGTTTRCTTCACCCTTAACGCCCCATATCCAAGCAAAGTAATCACCACCAGAGAACACCCGTAGGCGAACACATCGCCAAATCGCGTATAGAAGGTCATCTCGTCCGCATAATCGAAGCCTACGGCAACTGCCGTTCGTATGTGCCGCGGGGCCTGTTCGCGAAGGTGGCCGTAGGGATCAATGGCGCCTGTCACACCCGTGTTGGTATCGCGCAGCAGCCACCGGCGATTCTCAATGGCCCGCATCCGGGCCATGTTCAGGTGTTGCCACGGGGCGCTGCTGTCTCCGTACCACCCGTCATTGGAGATATTGACCAGCACCTCGGCGCCCCCCTTCACGAACTGCCGAACTTCATCCGCGAAGATCGACTCGTAGCAGATAAACGTGCCATAGCCATGGCCATCAGGACGAAAGACCGTACGGAAGTGTCCAGGATCAGATCGCCCAACCTCAGCGACAAGTCCACCGGCAAACTGAAAGAGCGACGGAAACGGAAGATACTCTCCGAACGGAACGAGATGAACTTTGTCGTAATGACCGCGATAGCTTCCATCGGTAGCAAAGAGCGCCGCTGAGTTATATGCCTTATAGCCGCTGGACGATCCACTATCGAGCTCGACGCCTTCAGCGCCGATAATCGCTGCGCTACCTGCGGTCTTCGTCATCTCGCCGATTATCTGGCGGAACTGAGGATCGTTGGTCGTAAAGGGCGCAGGCGATTCGGGCCAGACAATAATTTGAGGAGGAATGCTCCGCGCACTCCCTTGCGGCTGCAGCGATTACACGGGCTCGCGCCAGCTCTACCGCTACCCAGACAAATGGCGAGGCAAGAAGTACGTAGCCGGCGCTCCAGAAACGACGCAGAAGGCCAATCAGAATGGCGAAGAGTGCGTGATAGAGCCCCAGGTAAAGTGCAAAGAGCAGCAGAATGCCGAAGCCGGCGGGTTTACTCATACCGCCGTAGAGGTACATCGTCGGCATGACCCAGTAACAGCTCCCCAGGTACCAAAGAATGCCACAGGCATAACCGAGGAGCGCAAACTCTCTCGTCCTCAGAGGTTTCGCTTCGAGCAACGCTACCAGTAGTGGAATCAGCGCCAGCCAGCACAACACCGCTCGCCACGCAGGCACCGGACCCGCCATTGGGAAGATGAGCACCTGTAATACTCCGGACACAAGCGTGAGCGCCCATCTCTTTCCCGAAACTGCCTGCATGCATCCTCCGCTCGGAAAAGTCTAACAACCACACAGGCGTACAATGATGTTCGTGGTCGACCTGTTCATTCACGGACTTTCGCATCTGTTGGTGCCGATGTTCTTCTTCGGCCTTGTCGGTTCAGTCTTCGTTGTCGTCATCAGTTCGGCGCACGATCTGCTGGAAGTCTTCACTCCTGATGAGGAACCGAACGAGGCGGAGCTATAGCGATACCGTTCCACCCATTGACCTTGCCCAACCACAGGTCTAGACTCTTCGATGGGCGTCAGTTTCGTTGAGCGACGGATCGTAAAGTCCTCAAAAGGCGCGACCATACAAGATGGCCTCTAAACCCACGGTCACCGTTCCGCAACCGAACCGAGTTCGGCTCGTCGTAGCCTCCTCGGTTATGCTCACCTTCATTTCCTTCTGGCGAGCCGCCGCCATCGTTCTGAACGACCTTGGATCGTCGGCCTTCTACGCCGGAGGCATCTCAGAAGAGGCTGTCGGCAAATCTGCGCCATGGTTCATCATCGGCGTGATGCTCTTCTCCTATGCGGTGCGCTCGGTCTACGTCGAGAGCTGTTCGATGTTTACTCGAGGCGGCGTCTACCGCATCGTGAAGGAGGCCCTCGGCTCCACCTTCGCCAAGGTTTCGGTCTCAGCACTGATGTTCGACTACGTGCTGACCGGACCGATCTCAGGCGTCTCTGCCGGCCAGTACATCGTCGGCATGTTGAATGACCTGGCCAGATTATGTGTTGAGAAATATCACTGGCCCACGTGGGCGGCGCCTCAACTAAACGTCAACTACGCCTCCGCCGCCTTCGCCGTCGTCATCACCATCTATTTTTGGTGGCAGAACATCAAGGGCATCGAAGAGTCCAGCGAAAAAGCCCTGACGATCATGAAGATCACAACGGTCATGGTGATCCTTCTTCTTGCCTGGGGCACACTGACCGCAGTCC
>NZ_JBFRCY010000734.1:0-2240 GCF_052113305.1 Terriglobus sp. YAF25 | reverse complement strand
GTTGGAAGCCCTACGCCGCGAACTCAGAACCGAGTTTCCCGGCCAGGCAGTGCGCGTCAGCTCCGAAGGAGGCTCTATCTTCCTTCGCGGCACGGTGAAGGATCTCGACAGCTCCAAGCGGGCCGTTCAGATCGCATCCACCGCCGGCAAAGTGGTTAACCTGCTGTACGTCGACATGCCTGCAGCCGAACCGCAGATTCTGTTGAAGGTGCGCTTCGCAAGCATCGACAGAACCCGCGGCCAGCAGCTTGGCATAAACGTCTTCAGCACCGGCGCCACGAATAGTATTGGTACTGTTACGACGCAGCAGTTCGCACCGCCGACGTTTGTCAGCAACCCGGACGGTACACAGAAGTTAGTCCTGTCGGATCTGATGAATATCTTCATCTTCCGTCCCGATTTGAATCTCGGCGCGACTCTCCAGGCGTTGCAGACAACGGGCGTATTGCAGGTCCTGGCGGAACCTAATGTCATGACCGCCAATGGAAAACAGGGAAGCTTTCTGGCCGGTGGCCAGTACCCGTACCCCGTTATCCAGGGCATCACCGGAACCGGAACAGGAGCGATCACGATCCAGTTCAAGGAGTTTGGCGTCCGCCTGGACTTCATCCCAACAATTACACCTCGCGGGACGATCCGGCTTCAGGTTGCACCCGAAGTCAGTTCTCTCGACTTCGCAAACGGAGTAAGGTTATCCGGCTACAATATTCCGGCAATCAACACGCGCAAGGTCAGAACCGAAGTTGAGCTTGGCCAGGGTCAGAGCTTTGCAATCGGCGGACTGCTCGATAATCGCGAAACCAAGAACCTGTCGAAGATTCCTTTCATCGGGGATGTCCCGGTTCTTGGCAAGCTCTTCCAATCCATGTCAGTTACTAAGTCAAATACGGAGTTAGTGGTTATCATAACTCCGGAAATCGTGAACCCGATTCCGGCTGGAGCACCCAAGCCGGAGATCAAGTTCCCGGATAAATTCCTGCCTTCGATCTCGGGCACACCAATGGAAAACCCGAGCTCTCCCGCAGGAACAACCCCTCCGCCAGCAACCATTGCAGTTGAGAAACTGGTTGAGAGCATGAAGCCAGGGCGTACGTTGCAAACGGAAAGTATGTCTCCCGTAGCCGTGTATAACTTCACGAACAACGGGGAGACAGACAATCCACAACAACCAGCAAGTCCACAGCAATAAAGATGGAACATAGCGCCATGGCTCTTCTCAAATGGATCTCGGGCATTTTCGCTTCACACGCGGAGAGGCCCGAGATCCATTTAATCGTCAAAAATACGACACGTCACACTGAGTTAGCTCGATGCATCGACGTGGCAGATACAAGCAAGACCCGTAGAAAAGGCCTGCTTGGCCGAAAGCAATTATCTACGGGAGAAGGTCTGTGGATCGTGCCCTGTGGTGGGGTTCACACGTTCAGAATGCAATTCTCGATTGACCTTGTCTATCTAAGTAGAGATAAGCGAGTAAGAAAAATAAGACATAACGTGCCTCCCTGGAGGATTTCATTATGCCTTCTCGCTCACTCCGTACTGGAATTAGAAGCCGGCTCTGTCCGCAGGAGCGGAACGCGCCGCGGCGACCGGCTTGAATTACCCCTGGCGCCTAACAAGAGCGTCTAAATGTGTCCAAATATGACTTACGATCTCATCACGACAAACAACATTGCGAATTCCGCATTGTTGTTTCCGTTTAAGCTGTTAACGGCCTGTCTTTATTGCTCTTTGTGGCATTTCATTGAGCAGATTTGCGCCTCAGCGCCGACAACTACACTTACAAAAAATGCCGTCGTAGATGTCAGCAGAGAAATGACAACTGTTTGCACACTTAGAACGCCAGAGCGGCATTATTCCGCCTCAATATCCTGCCTAATTGCCCCGCTGGAGTCCGCTTCACGCAATTTCCTGGCTATTTATCGGCATATTACGCCTGGCGAGAATGGCACCTCAGTTGCTAGATACAAGATATAAAGTCAACCAGTCTTCGACTGGGAAAAATCAAGAGAGTGGAGGAACTAATCATGAAGAACAAAATGTGGATGATGTACCTGACGGTAAAGGATGTTCTGAGCAACGAGGACGGACAGGATCTTATCGAGTACGCGCTGGTGGTWGCACTGATCGCCTTYGCCGCTACKGCCGGAATGTCGACCCTGGCRRCYGATATCAATMMSGCGTTCAMCAACATCGGCACGAMGCTTACCACKTAYACCGGCTGATTCGTAGCGGTAGGT
>NZ_JBFRCY010000733.1:0-2255 GCF_052113305.1 Terriglobus sp. YAF25 | reverse complement strand
CAACCCGGCCTTACCTGAACTACGGTCCGTCGGACTATGACACGGCGCACCGAATCTCGATGAACGCGATCTATGCGTTGCCGTTCAAGGGCAATCGTCTGGTGGAAGGCTGGCAGCTTTCGGGCATCTCGCAGTGGCAGACAGGCAATCCGTTGAACGTCACTACGACCTCAACCTTCACCGGAACCGCCAATGTTCTGCATCCAAACCTGTTGGCTCCGGTGCAGTACGGTCTTACCCGTCCCAGTGCGACGACCGTGCAGTGGTTCAATCCGGCAACCTGCGCCACGGCGACCGCTGGTTGCATCTTCCAGCTTCCTTCCACCGGATTCGGCAACCTGGCTCGCAATGCTCTCCGCGGACCCGGATTTGCAGACACCGATTTCTCGATTGAGAAGAACACGACCATCTATGAGGCGGTGAAGTTCCAGCTTCGCGTCGACGCGTTCGATATCTTCAACCACCCGAGCTTCGGAAATCCGACGACCTCGGCGAACTCCACCACCTTCGGCATCATTTCGTCCACACGTTTCCCGGTCGGCGATCTTGGCTCTTCGCGCCAGTTACAGATCGTCGGTAAGATCATCTTCTAAATACTGCTTCTTCCAGGTGCGGCGCTTCGCCTGGTGCGAGGCGCCGCTTTTCACGCCAACTCAACTTTCCTTGACGGAGTATTTTGATGATGAAGGTTCGCGGTATCTTTGCGGCGGTGACGATTTTCTCTCTTCCTTGCCTGCTCGTTGCACAACAGAAGCCGCACCCGGCAGCCGCTGTGAAGCTCGACTTTGAAGCGGTGGGCACGCCTATCAAGGCTGATCCCATTGATGCACAGATTACGGCGGCGCTGAAGCAGGTTTCTGCCGAGCGCATCAAAGCCAACATCACCCGTCTGGTCGAGTTCAACAACCGGTCTACGATCTCCTCTACCGAGACCGATCTGAAGCCCGGCACCGGTGTGCTGGCCGCTGCTGACTGGATCAAGTCGCAGTTCGAGAGCTACAGCAAGGAGTGCGGCGGATGCCTCGAAGTCTCCTTTGACGAGTCCGTCGAGCAGCCGCAGGCCGGCTTCAACAACAGCCGCCCACGCATCATCAAGCCCACGCCGCTGCACAACGTTGTCGCCATCCTGAAGGGAACTGATCCCGTCGCGTCAAAGCGCATGTACCTGGTGACCGGCCACTATGACACACGCGAGACCGACGTGATGAACACGCACGATTTCGCTCCGGGCGCGAATGATGACTCCAGCGGCACAGCCGTCTCCATGGAAGCAGCACGCGTACTCAGCAAGCTCAAGTTTCCGGCAACACTCGTCTTTGTCACGGTGGCCGGTGAAGAGCAGGGCCTTAACGGATCGCATCATCTCGCAGAACGGGCCCGCAAAGAAGGCTGGGAGCTTGAAGGCGTGTTGAACAACGACATTGTCGGGGGTGACACCACGCCCGGCGACAAGCTGCAGTCCAAGCAGCGGATCCGCGTCTTCTCGCAGGGCATTCTGCCGTCGGCGCCGATCGAGCAGATCCGGCAGACACTGAATATTGGGGCTGAAAACGAGACACCCTCGCGTCAGCTCGCGCGCCAGGTGCTCGCGGTCGGAAGAACTTACTTTCCTGGAACCTTTCATCCGGTGATGGAGCTCCGCCTGGACCGCTTCCTGCGCGGCGGCGATCATCGGTCGTTCAGTGAGGCAGGTTTTGCGTCAGTCCGCTTCACTGAATGGCGCGAAAACTTCGATCACCAGCACCAGCATGTGCGTGTAGACAACGGCAAGGAATATGGCGACCTGCTGAAGTATGACGACTTCGACTACATCGCCAGGGTGGCGAGGCTGAATATCGCGACATTGGCGACATTGGCCAATTCGCCCGGCATTCCGCAGAACGTTCGTGTGACCACATCGAACCTCGACAACGACACGATTCTGAAGTGGGATGCTCCGCAGAGCTACACGCAGCCGGTGACCTACCAGATCGTATGGCGTGAGACCACGGTGAACGACTGGCAGTATGTCGTGGATGCGACACAGTTCCCAGGGAAGGATGCGAACAGTACGCGTCTCCCGGTTTCAAAGGACAACGTCTTCTTCGGCGTGCGCGCCTGCACCACAGCGGGGATCTGCAGCCAGGCGGTCGGACCTGTTCCAAGTCGCGAGTAGAGCGTTTTCCCTGCGGGCGTGATGTAGAGCTTCCGCCTCTATGGGCGTTTTCATTCCGGAAAACGCCCATAGAGGCACAAGCCCGCGCTAACCCGGGAAA